>NZ_JBIKBQ010000035.1:0-32126 GCF_058122085.1 Luteolibacter sp.
GGCGTGGGCGCAAAAACAAGCGGCAATCGACGTTGAAGGACTTCCATGACGACATGCGCCGCTTCAACAACCGCCACGCCTTCGCCACCATCACCTCACCCCGCCGATGACCCGTGCAAAAATCCGCAGTGGAATTCACCCCACCCGCACCTGGCCGTTCATGAGCATGGGGAGGAGCCAGACGCGGAGGGTGGTGAGTTCTTGGTTTTGTCCTTGGCGGAGGACATGCGGACGGAACCTGAGTCAGTTGCCACGGTTGATTCTCACTAATTGCCCGTGGAGTGAGTCCAGGGCTTGGAGGTGGACGTGAATGCGGGCGGCGAGGGCCGGGAAATCCGTGTCCACGGTGCAAACGATGATACCGTCGTGCTCCGGGTGGAGGCGGTGAAGGTGAATGAAGTCCTGGCGGTTGTGGGTGATCACGGCGCGTTGGTCTGCAGTTGCGTAGCGGAGCAGTTCATCATCGGGAATGGCGTCGTTGGCTTTGCCTGCGTCGAGTGATGTGAGCACGTCATGGCCGAATCCGCGTAGGGCAGCGACGACAGGCTGGGGGAAGTTTTCGTTGGAATAGAGCCGGGCGATCATGAGTTGTCTCCGTTGGCGGCGATTTCGCGGTCCATTTCCTCGCGGTGGCTTCGGGCGTAGTTCCACGCATTGGAGAGGTCCTCGGCGGTGAGTGCCGGGTAATCGGCGAGAAGTCCGGCCTCGCTGCGGCCGTTGCGGCGAAGGGCTTCGAGCAACCAGACGGGGATGCGCGTGCGGATGATGCTGGCCGAGCCACCGCAGACGTCCGGCCGGGAATCGATGCCGGGATGGGCGTCCGCCACTTCCAGAGCAACCAGCGAAAGCAGCCGCATCTGATCGCCTTTGGGGAGATGCAGGACGGCGTCGCGGATGTCATCGAAGGTGGTGATCATGGCGGGAGGGTATCATGGATTGGGGGAAATGGAGGTGTTTTTTCAGCTCCGGTTCACCCCACCCGCACCCGAGATGAGTTGTAGCGGCGGTCTGTGACCGTCGGGCGGATGAGATGTCAGAATGGAAGAGGGGGAGATTGACGATTGATGATTTTTGATTTTTGAATGGAAGAGAGCTTCGCGCGGGGCTTTGGCATCGACGCCCATAGGGCGACGCTACATTCATCCCACCCGCACCTGGCCGTTCATGAGCATGGGGAGGAGCCAGTCGCGGAGGGTGGTGAGTTCTTGGTTTTGGAGGTGATGAACTCCGATTTTGACATTGGATCAAATTTGGATTGCACAAGCAGGGAAAATGGGGGACCACTTCCCCTGGAGGCTCTGCCGGATTTCGACTTCAGTGATGAGGTGGATTGATTGGCGTTGCCTCTTTTTTTATTTTCGGGATTCGAACAAATCAGTGACATGGACGATGCCAAAGGTCCGGAATACCCGCCCATCGCGATAACCTTCACCCCGAAACTGGAGGCGGTCCAGCCAACTGCCAAAAGCTTCTGCGATTTCGGGGCGCACAGGTGCATCCATTCCTTGATCTGGCAAGCTGATATCTGGTGATTGGAGTTTGAGATTCAACAACACCATCCCGATGGCTTGATGGAATTTCTCCAAACTCAGGTGAAAGTTTTTCTCCATCTCGCCTATGGCACTCAACATGGCCATCGTTAGCAGTGCCTGGATAATTCCTGCCAGGACTAGCGCTTCCAAATGATGGCGGTCGGTGATGTGCCGCAACACATTCGTCCACTGTTTGTCACGTTTCCACGAGCGGAACAGCGTCTCGATGCGCCAGCGCAGTCCGTAAAGCTGGCAGATCTCATCAACCGTGATTTGCGTATCTGTCAGATTGGTAATCAAAAGATGCCACCCAGCGCGGATCAACTTCGCCGCAGGAACGGTTTTACCATGACGTTTGGCGGCGGCACGCAGCTCCCGACGACGGCTTTGCGCGGTGGCTTGATCGGCACGCACGGCCACCATCCGGACACAGTAACGTTTCGCGGTGATGAGCATCCGCAAGTCAATCCGGCCGCCTTTTTCCTTTGCTAGAATTTTCTCCAGCGAAACGCCCATCTCGTTGACCGCGTGGACATTGGCGGGCAGGCGGGAAATCCAGTGGATGCCGCGACCATCGAGATGACCGAAGCTGGCGGTGTCGAAATAGCCCATGTCACGCAACAACAGGTCGCCGGCATGAAGAAGTTCGAGCAGGTCTTTTCCGAGTTCCTTGTCCTGGGTGGTGGATGGCCAGAGGCTGGTGCTGATAGGCGAGTGCCCGACAAGATCAAAGGTAAAGTCGATCTTGCAGCCCGCAGTGTCTCCGAGCTGGTTGCCGTGGCCGGGAAACTCGCCCGCCATGGATTTGTGAAAAGCGAACTGGCTGGAATCTTCAATGATGACGCGGTTGAAACGGCTGAGGATCTTCCCTGTCGGTGCCTGTTTTCCGCTGACGATCAAGCGGGAGATGACTCCCAGGAGAAAGGCTGAGGAACATTCGCTGAAGCGGCCTGCGAGCGCTTGTTTGGAAAGGGACCGGTGAAGCAGATCGCCGATTCGGGAAGCGATGCAGCGCAGTTGGGGCGCACCACCCGCGGTGGTTTTGAGCAGCCCGAGCAAGAAGGCGGCTGCGGAAAAATGCTTGGAAGCACGCCGGATGAGTCCGGTGGATCGGGCAAGAATGTCGAGTTGCTGAGGCTCGATGAACGGATTGGAATGACTGCTTAAGCGATGGCTTTTGAACATCACTATCGGGCGGGATTGATAGAAAAAGTCAAGACTTTTGTGACGTTATTTTTGATTTATACAATTAAATTTCAATGACTTGCAGCTTAGGTTGACGCGAATGCCCTTTAGGGTGTCTTCGGCGCGTGATGAAGACACCCTAAAGGGTTGAACTACATGCGACGACTGTGGTTCCATGCCGTTTTCACAAATCATGATGCGCGGCAGCATAGAATGAAGTTGCGACATCAGGGGAACTCGTGCGATGGTGTCAATCCGCGCGTCCTCGTGAAGAAACGCGGACGATGGTCTTCATGCGTGATTTCCCCCCGACCCCGGCGCTCCATGGAATCTTTTTATGCCAACCGTTTCGTGAGGAAGCGGCTCACGGAATTTCTCGGGGGCGAGTCGCTGGCCCGCGCCACGGCGGTTTACCTGACGCACACCGACGGCTGCCTGTATGACCGGCGGGAATTGCATCCGTGCACCGAGATTGACTGGTTCATGGAGCGGGAGATGGACATTTCCCGGTCGCTGGCGGATTCGCAGTCCTATCTGCTGCACCTGGATCTGGAGTATGTGAACTTCGACTCGCCGGCCGAGGCGTTTGTCGATCCGGCGCGCTGTTTCGAGCTTCAGGAACCGGTGGTGAAGGTGATCGAGGCGCTGCTGCTCGAATGGGGAATCCGGCCGCTGCATTTGCTCACCGGCCAAGGCCATCATTTCGTCTGGCGGATCGGCCGCGAGTCCGGGGTGGCGGGAAAGCTCAGGGAGTTGAGCCCGGCGCCGGAGCTGGTAGGCCCGTGCATGGAGCGGTTGCCGGCGATCCTCACCGGGACCATCGAGCCGGTGGACCAGGCGGTTTTCTCGGCGGTGGCGCTGGTGATCGAATACGTGGCGCACCGGATCAAGGAGGTGGCCGGTCCGCTGTGTTTCCTGCCGGTGGAACTCACGGCCGTGCATGTGCCGCCCACGGTGACGGCACAGCGCGAGATGGTTTCCATCGACATCTCGGAGTATGGCGACCCCTTGCACACGCGGGTGATCCGGATGCCGTTCACCAACTACCGCAAGCCGTGGGTGACCGGGCTCTTCCGGTGGCTCGGGCTGGAGGGGGAGATCCCGGAGTTCCGCTCGGTGCCGCTGCATGAGATGGATTTCAGCAAGGCGATCCAGATGCGGCGGATCGACGCGGAGGTGCTGGACTTGGCGCAGCGCGCCTGTGTCCGCATTCCCCATCAGGAAGAGGGCACGGTCCGGCTGCTGGACGAGTATCTCGCGTCGCGCTTGCGACGGTTTCATGAGTATTACTACTCGACCCGGCACGACCCGAAGGAGCAATGGCCGGAAACTTATGACAGGACGCCTCTTATCGTTTTACCGGAATGCGTCCGGCACTTGTTGGAGTTTCCGAACGATCTGCTGCTCAAGCCCGCGGGCATGCAGATCGTGACGCGCTGCCTGCTCGCCCGCGACTGGCATCCGCGCCACATCGCCGGATTGATCCGCTCGAAGTTTGAGAATCCGGCGTTCGGCTGGGGCACCGACTGGAACGACTACGAGGCCGGCACCCGCGCGGATTTTTATACCCGCGTCTTCGCATGCCTCTATTTGACAGGGCTGGATCGTCTGGCAGATTTCAACTGCGCCGCCACCCGTGAGAAGCAGTTTTGTTTCAGCCGACAGGAGGGCGCTTGCGATTTGGAAAACGTGCGGCAAATCCTTTTATCCAAACTTCCCGATGACTGAATGGCCCATCGCTCTTTCCACGGGTTGCTTCTACCGCCGGAGCATTTTCGACGTGCTCGGCGCGGTCCGCGCGGCGGGCTTCCGTCAGATTGAGGTCTGTTCGTCGCCCAGGCATCTCGACTTCCACAACGCCGACGACGTGCGCCGCGCCGGCGAGAAGATGCGCGAGCTCGAAATCACCCCCGCGTCGCTGCACGCGCCTTTCGCCGAGCACATCGACATCACCTCGCTCGACGCCGCGGTGCGCGAGGCCGCGGTGCAGGAGCTCATCCGCGCCTGTGAGGCCGCCGCGCTGATGGGCTGCGAAAACGTCGTGCTCCACCCCGGCCCGGAGCGGGAAGGGCGACCGCCGCAGGAGGAGTTTCTCCAGCGGATGCACCACGCCGCCGAGGCGTTGAACCGGGTCGCGGACCGCTGCGCCGCGCTCGGCGTCCATCTCTTGCTAGAGAACATGCTCGCCCACCTGATGTTCGGCCATGTGCGGGACATGATGTATTTGCTAGGCGAGATCAAAACCAACGATGTCGGCACCTGCCTGGACACCGGCCACGCGCATCTGGCCCGTGAAATGGGCGTGGTCATTCAGAAACTTTCCGGGCATTTGAAAATGGTCCACGTCAACGACAACCACGGCGACTGGGACGCGCACTTGCCGCCGGGCGCGGGATCGATCGATTGGCCATGGGTCATCGGCGAGCTGCGGCGCGTCCACTTCCACGGCGTGCTGGTGTTGGAGCTTTCCAGCGGCGAGCAGGAAACGGTGGAGGCGTTCCTGCGGCGGGCGGTCCAAGCCCGCGGCTACATGGAATGGCTGTGCCGCAAGGGCGGCGCCATGCGATGAACCGGCAAGCCACGGAATTATCCTCGCCGCGCGGCTGCTCGTTTATCTAATCTCACGCGTCATGAGATTCCCATTCCTGCTCCTGCTTCTCGCGGTTTCCGCGTCCGCCCAGATCGCCGCTCCTGTCAGATTTGAAACTCCCGCCGTCCTTTCCGCCGCCGCCCTGCTCGGGCCGGATGCGGCGGGTCCGTCCCACCGGGTGCGCGAACATGTGCCGACCGATGGCTACATGGCTCATTTCACGATCGACTCGGATTTCGGCGAGATCGAGTGCATCGGGCTCGGCCAGGCCAAGGCCCGGATTCACGAGCTCGGGGCCATCCGCAAACTGGTGGACATGAGCAAGAGCGACCTCTTCGCGGAAGGCATGAAGCGCTCGCTCGAACAACCCGTCGATGCGGTGAAAAACATCGTCAAGGACCCGGTCGGTTCGGTCGTCGCGGTGCCGAAGACGGTGGGACACTTTTTCAAAAAGGTCGGGCGCTCCGTGAGCAACGCCGCCTCTAACGCCAAGGAGCGCTCTGAAAGCGGCGAGAAATCCAACACCGCCGCGAGCGTCACCCGCACGACCAAAGGCGTGATCGGATTCGACGCCGCGAAGCTGGAATGCGCCAAGCAGCTCGGCGTCGATCCATACACCGACAACGCGCGTCTCCAGAGCGAGATCGAGAAGGTTTCCTGGGCCTTCTTCGCGGGTGGCCTGCCTTTGCGGGTCGGTGCCGCCGTCGCTTCCGGCGGCGCGTCGATGGCTCTGACCGCGACCAAGGTGGTCGGTCTGCCAGATGAAATTTACGCGCTCACTCCGTCCGAGCTGGCCTTGAGAAACCAGCAGGCGATGGAGTCGATGGGCGTTGCGGAAAACGTCAGCCGGCGTTTCGAGTCCAACGAGGCGCTTTCCATCACCCTGCGCCGTTCGATCATCCGCTCGCTGCAAGCGCTCGGCGAGGTGAAGAACCGCGCGGCCGTGATCGAGGTGGCTGCGAACTGCGAGGAGCGCCGGCAGACGGAGTTTCTCGACCAGGCGCTCATGCTTCTTGCCCGACGCCAGCAATCCGGGAAAGCCGCCTACTCGGCGCTGGAAGTCGTCGGCCGCCTGCCCTGCGCGGTGGATGCCACCGGCGTGCTTCAGGTAGCCGCACCCGTCGATTTCCTGAGTTGGACTCCGGACGTCGCCGAGTTCGCCCACCGCGACGACCTTGTCGGCCGCAAGCCCGCGCTTCTGTTGGGCGGCGGGGCGAGCGAGCTCACCCGCACCGAGCTCGGCGCTCTCGGCTGGACCCTCGCCACGCCGTGAGCGGCGGGCGGGTTCAGTTTTTCACCTCGGCCTGGTAGTCGCCGAGCGCCCACTGGGTTCCTGCCAGGTAGTGGCCGAGTACCTTGGGATTCCAGTAGATCTCGTGGTTGTGGCCGAGCGAGCAATAGAACACGCGGCCCTTTTCCCAGTGCCTCGCCCATGCCACGCCGAAGTCGTTGTCCGTGCGCTTGATGCCCTTGACCGTCATGTCGGTTTTTTCGGTGTCCAGACGCAGCAGCATGTGGACTGCTTTTGAATCGTAAGGCTCCTTGAGTTGATAGATCTCCTCGGGGAACTCGACGTTCTCACCATTGAACATCGCGACGAGCGGATGCTTTTCCTGGCCGGGCTCCACCTTGATGCTGACCATCTTGTTGGCTCCCCATGGGTGGCCGTCGAAGCAGCCGTTGATCATTTTACCGTATTCGGGCCAATCGTAGAAGGTGTCGGTGGCGGCGTGGATGCCGATGAATCCGCCACCGGATTTCACGAAGTCCATGAGGTTCGCCTTGATCCGGAGTTCCCGCTCGGTGGCGGCTTTTTGGTCGGCCTCGGACATCGCCTTGAACTCGGTGGCCTTGGGCGAAAAGACGTTCATCGTCGTGCTGAGGAAGCAGACCGCGTCGAATTTCTTGAGGGCGTCGGCCTCGAAATTCGCCAGATCGTCGCTGATGACCGTCTCGAAGGCTCCGGTTTTTTTGCCCATTTCAGCGAAGGCGAGCTTGCCGGTGGCGATCGACGCGTGGCGGAAGCCGTTGGTTTTCGAGAAGACGAGCAGGGTGCGGGCTTTCTTGGGCTTCGCGAAGGGTTTTTCGGGAAGAGCGGCGGAGATTTTTTCGAGGGCGCCGGGAGGGGCTTGTTCGCCTGCGGGATTTTGCGCCACGACGAACAACGCCAGCGCGGCGACCAAACTGCATGGGATGAGTGCTTTCATGATTTGATGAAGTCAGGACGGAGTCCCTATGAAATTCGGTTACCGGGCAATCTCGAAATTTCTTCCAAATGATGATTCGGCGGCGCTTGGCGAGATTCAGGGTTGAGTCTTCATCGGGATTCCGCGAAAACCCCTGCGGATGAGAATTTTGGTAGTTGGCAAAGGCGGGCGCGAACACGCGCTGGTAAGGGCTCTGGCGGAATCGCCGGGCAGTCCCGAGTTGTTCTGTTTTCCCGGCAGCGACGCGATTTTCGAAATCGCAAAGCCTGTCGATGCGGATGGCTTGGAATCGCTGGTCGCCTGGATGAAGTCCAACGCCATCGACCTCTGCGTCGCCGGCGAGGAAAGCTATCTCGTGAAAGGCGAGGGCTTGGCGAATCTCTGCGGGAAAATCGGAATTCCCTGCTGGGGGCCGCCGAAGGAATCCGCGCAACTCGAAGCCAGCAAGGAATTCGCGAAGGAATTCCTGGTCCGGAATTCGATCCCGACCGCGCGCGCCACCGCCACCGACACGCTGGAAGAAGCGGTCGCCGCGATTGCCGGGGAATACCCGACCGTGCTGAAATTCGACGGCCTCGCCGCTGGAAAAGGTGTGGCCGTCTGCCCGGACGATGCGTCCGCGATGAGCTTCCTCGATGAAGTTTTCACCCAGCGCCGTTTCGGTCCCGGCCGCGTGCTCGTCGAGCAATGCCTGACCGGCCCGGAGGTCTCGGTTTTCGCCGCAATCATCGACGACCAATACCTCATTTTCACCCCGGCCCGCGATTACAAGCGCGCCCACGACGGCGATCTCGGCCCGAATACCGGCGGCATGGGAGCCGTCGCCAGCCGCCAGCTCGTGTCGCAGGAAATTCTCGCGCAGATCGAGCAGGAAATCGTCCGCCCAACCGTGGACGGGCTCCGCCGCGAAAGTCTGCCTTACCGCGGATTCCTCTATTTCGGCATCATGCTCACCCCGACCGGGCCGCAGGTGATCGAATACAACTGCCGCTTCGGCGACCCTGAATGCCAGGCGGTGATGCCGCTGGTGCAGGGCGATCTCGCCGCCTTCTGCCTCGCCGGCGCGAATGGCGAACTCCGCGCCGATCTCATCAGTTTCGACGATGGCTGGAGCGTCTGCGTCATCCTCGCCTCCGCCGGCTACCCGGAAAGTTCGCGCAACGGCGACGAGATTTCCGGCCTCGAAAAGGTCACCGCGGCCCGCGTCTATCATTCCGGCACCAGGCGGACCGCTGATGGAAACTGGGAGACTAACGGTGGCCGCGTGCTCGCCGTCGTCGCCGGTGCCAGCACCCGCGAACAAGCCGTCACCCAGGCCCACGCCGCCGCCGACCTCGTCGCATTCGACGGCTTGCAACGCCGCCGCGACATCGGCATCCTCAATTTTTGATCCCATGGAACACACCCTCACCGCAGAAGACATCGCCGCCGGAGTGGAGCGCCTCGCCCGGGCGATCCGCGAGAAACACCGCGGCCACCCCGTCGCGCTCGTCGGCATCCGCAGCCGCGGCGATGAAGTGGCGGAACGGGTTTTGACGCTGCTTTCCGAGGAGGACGGCTGGGAGCTGTCGTTCGGCGTGCTCGACATTTCGCTCTATCGCGACGATTTCGAACACCTCCGCGAAAGCCCCTCCATCCAGGAAAGCGACATTCCCTTCACAGTGGACGGCGCGCACATCATCCTCGTGGATGACGTCCTTTTCACCGGTCGCACCATCCGCGCCGCGCTTGACGCCCTCTCCGACTACGGTCGCCCGGCCAAGGTCGAGCTCGCCGTGCTCATCGACCGCGGCCACCGCGAAATGCCGATCCAGCCGGACTATGTCGGGATCACCCTCGACACCCGCCGCCTCGATCATGTATTGGTTTCCCTAGAAGGGACGGACGGCGTGGATCGGATCCAGATCGTCGCAAAGGAAAAACCATGAGTCTCCTGCCGCAGCACAAGAAATCCGCCGGGGAAATCGCGAAACTCCGCGAAACCCTCGGCATTCACGACCCGTCGTCTGCTGCGGAATCGCCATCGCCGGACTCGGCGGAAACATCCCGGCCCGCAGCCGAGAAACCCCACTCGCCCAAGCCGGTGCATTCTCTCAAGCGCTCCGAGCGGACTCCGGTGCTCGCCGTCGAGGCGGATGTGCCGGAGCCGGCCGTCCTCCACGAGCCCCGCGACCCCAAGCAAGTCCGCTCGCTCCGCAAATCCGAGCAAGTCCCGCTCTCCGCGATTCACCAGCCAGCGCCGGATTCCACGCTGCCGATCCACCGCCACAGCGACGAGGAAATCCAACAGATCCGCCGCCAGGAATCGCTCGCCGCGCTCGCGCCCGCAGCCCATTTGCTCGCCCGGAAAGCCCACCCGGTCATCGTCATTCCCGGCTACCTTTTCGCCATCGCCTCGGCCGTCGGCTACCATTTCTACGATCTCCAAATCGCCGTCACCGCCGCATGCGTGGTGATCGCGCTGCTCTTCGCCGCCTTCATTTACTTCAAGAAACCGCTCTCGCTCCATCACGCCGCCTTCATCGCCGTGATGTCCCTGTTCGTCATCGTTTTCGGCGCGCTCTACTACTTTCCCCAACTCCGGCATGGCACGTAAAGACCTACTCGACATCTCAGCACTCGACCGCGAGGAAATCGAACACCTCCTCGATCAATCCATCCCTTTCAAAGAACTCTTCACCCGCTCGGTGAAAAAAGTCCCCGCACTCAAGGGCAAGTCCGTGCTCATGCTCTTCTACGAGCCCAGCACCCGCACCCACTCCTCCTTCGAGGTCGCCGCCAAGCGCCTCTCCGCCGACGTCACGAACTTCGACGTCACCCACTCCTCCATCACCAAGGGCGAGTCAGTTAGGGAAACCGTCGAGACGCTCCAGGCGATGCGCACCGACTACATCATCGTCCGCCACAAAGCCTCCGGCCTTCCCGGCACCATCGCCCGCCTCACCAAAGCCTCCGTTATCAACGCCGGCGACGGCGCTCACGCCCATCCTACGCAAGCCTTGCTAGACGCCTTCACCATCAAGGAGAAATTCCCCGACCCTACCGGGAAAAAAGTCCTCATCGTCGGCGACATCCTTCACTCCCGCGTCGCCCGCTCCACCAGCACCATTTTGAAAAAGCTCGGTGTCGATGTCGCCTACCTCGGCCCCGGCTCGCTGGTCCCGCGCACCGGCCCCGAGAACATCCGCCGCTTCACCGACTACAAGGAGGCCATGGCCTGGTCGCCCGACGTCGTCTATCTGCTCCGCGTCCAGATGGAGCGCCAGGACGTGCAGTATTTCCCCAGTCTCCGCGAGTATCACAAACTCTACGGCATCAGCGACGCCCGCCTCGACGAAATCCGCAAGCGCGGCCTCTACATCATGCACCCCGGCCCCGTGAACCGCGGTGTCGAGCTCTGCGACGCCGTCATGGACTACGAACGCAGCCTCATCAACGACCAGGTGGAAAACGGCATCGCTGTGAGAATGGCCGTGCTCTACTGGCTGAAGCCGGGTTCCGTGGACTGACTGCCGGCTTGAAATTTCCCCACCTCCAACTAATTTTCCTCCATGACAGCCATTGCAGAACGACTTTTTGAAACCGCCATGGCTCTCGGTGACGAGGAGCGCATCGCCTTGGCGGAAAGGCTGATTGAGAGTGTCCATGATGATCCGGAAATCTTCGCCGAGCAGCTTGAAATCGCCCGACGACGTGCTGCCGAAATCGAATCAGGGTTGGTAAAAGCGATTCCCGGCGATGAGGTTTTCCGCAGGGTTCGTGAAGCCCTATCTGAAAAAAGACGCGGCGCATGAATTTCCGATTCCACCCCGAAGCCTACGATGAGTTTCTCCTGGCGGCCTCTTGGTATGAGGATCAGGAAACAGGGTTGGGAGACGATTTCGTTTCTGAAATCAACCGTGCGGTTGCAACCATCGTATCGGATCCATTGAGATTTCGTGTGGTTGACGGGCCGGATCGCATCTGCCGCGTAAAACGGTTTCCATACTCCATTTTCTATCGCTACGATCCATTGACCGCTTCGGTTTTGATTTCCACTGTCTTTAATCAAAGTCGTCGCCCTGGAACCTGGAAAACCCGGCATTTTGATTCCAACGATCTTATTTAAACTCATGACACTCCTCATCACCAACGCCCGCATCGCCTTCGAGAATTCTTCCGATCTCGTCTCCGGCGATGTCCTCATCTCCGACGGTAAGATCCAACAGATCGGCAGCGGCCTGGCCGCTCCCGACGGAGCCCGCGTCATCGCCGCCCGCGGCCGCATTCTCGCGCCCGGCATGTTTGACGCGCACGTCCATTTCCGCGAGCCCGGTTTCGAGGCGAAGGAAACCATCGCATCCGGCACGGAAGCCGCGATCAACGGCGGCATCACCGGCGTGGTGATGATGCCGAACACCCGCCCGGCGATCGACTCGGCCACCGTGGTCGCCAATGTGTTGGACATCGCCAAACGCACCGCCCGCATCCCGGTTTACACCTCCGGCTGCGTCACCAAGGACCGCCATGGCAAGGAACTTGCCGGCATCGACGGCATGCGCGCGCTCGGCGTGACGATGCTCACCGACGACGGCGATACCACGGGCGATCCCGCCGTGCTGCTGCGCGCCATGCAATATGCCACCGAGTTCGGAATGTTCTTCGCCAGCCATTGCGAGGTCCCTGAACTCGCCGGCCCGCGCGCGCTCAACGAAGGTCTCGTCAGCTACCGCCTTGGCATCAAGGGCTCGCCCGCCTGCGCGGAGGAAATCATCATCGACCGCGACATCCGTCTGGCCCACGCCGCCGGCGCGCACATCCACATCCAGCACGTCTCCAGCAAGCTCGGAATGGAAACCATCCGCTGGTGGAAGCAGCGCGGCGACGTGAAGGTCACCGCCGAGGTCTCGCCGCACCACCTGTTATTCACCGACGAGCACATCGGCGACTTCGATACGAATTACAAAATGAACCCGCCGCTGCGCACCAAGGCCGACAACGAAGGGCTGCTCCAAGGGCTCATCGACGGCGTCTTCGACCTCATCGCCACCGACCACGCGCCGCACACGCCGTTCGAGAAATCCCAGGATTTCGTCAGCGCGCCCAACGGCATCACCGGCATGGATACCGCGCTGGTCTCGCTTTACCACCACTTCGTCGCGACCGGCAAATTCGGCTGGGACCTCATCGTGAAGCGCTATTCCGCCGAGCCCCGCCGTCTGATGGGTCTGCCCGCCGTCTCGATCGAAGTCGGCCAGCCAGCCGATCTCATCCTCTTCGACACCGAGGCGGAAACGACCTTCACCAAGGATTTCATGAAATCCAAATCCCAGAACACTCCGTTCATCGACCAAACGCTCAAGGGCCGCGTCGATCTTGTCGTGCTCGGCACCGAGATCCTGCTGGAGCGCTCTTAGCCTCGTTCCCCTTGTTTTTCAGATTGAAACTCAAAGGGTTGACAGTTTGAAATTTTTGCCGATTTTAGACCCATGAAAACCATCTCCGTGCGAGAAATGAAGGCTCACTGGTCTGAAGTCGAAGCCCAGGTTCGAGACGGCGAAACATTCGAGGTGATCAATCGTGGTCGCCCCACGGTGCGGATTATCCCGGCCGCTCCACGCCGGATTCTGGTGTGGGAAGACCATCTCACCACCGCCATTCCCGCTTCCGGACGATCTGCGGAAGAAACCGTCGCCGCGGACCGGGAGGGTCGCTGGTAAACATGCTTTATCTCGATACCAGCGCGCTGCTCAAACTCTACATCCGCGAGCAGGGGTCGGAAATGGTGCCGGCACGCGTCGCAGCCCAGGATTTGCCCCTGCCGATCTGGGAGATTCAGGAAGCCGAGTTGATCAACGCGCTCCGGTTGAAGGCGTTCTGGCAGGAAATCACTCCCGCCCAGGCGGAGACCCAGATCGGATTTTTCCATGACCGTCGGAGGCGGGGACTCTATGTTTTTCCCGAGATCCAGCGGAGTTCCCTGATGAACACGTTCCGCCGGCTCAGCATGGAAACACCACGGCTCGGCTGCCGGACCATGGACATTTTCCATGTCGCATGCGCCGTGGAGGTCGCCGCCACCGAATTCCTCACTTTTGATCAACGACAAAACGCGCTCGCGACCCACGCCGGCTTGAACCTCACCACCTTGATTTGATACCCACGAAGTTCTCAAGTCATCACACTCCGGTTCCTCCGCTCCAACTTCTCCTAGACAAAAAACCCGCCTCCCGACACAAGCAACGCCATGAAAAAAACATTTCCCCTCACCGCGCCGAACCACCAGCCGGCGCGGGTGATCGAACAAATCAAGAGCGACATCCGGAAATACCTCAAGCGCGAGCGCAAGAAGGCGCTGCCGGAAGGCGTGGATTTCTGGGACTTCAACTGCAAGGTCGGCCAAGGCGACTCGGCTCCCGAAACCAAGCATGTCGAGGAACTCACCGCCGCGATCGACCAGGCGGCGGCGAGCGAAAGCGCCTCGGTCTATATCGAGATCCTGGCGACGCCCGGCCACCGCAAGAGCAAGGACGCGGGCTGATTTCTCACAGCTCGCCCTCGATCAAGTCGTCCAGCGTCTGGCGCTTGCGGACAACCGTGGCGGTCGCGCCTTCGACGAGGATTTCCGCAGGCAGCGGGCGCGAATTGTAGTTAGACGCCATGACGAAGCCGTAGGCGCCTGCCGACATCAGCGCGACGTGATCGCCGGGATTGAAATCCGGGAGCTCGCGGTCCTGGCAGAAGAAGTCGCCGCTTTCGCAGATCGGGCCGACGACATCCACCTTGAAGCGCTCGCCACTGGCAGGTTCCAGCAGCGGGACGATTTCGTGATGGCCTTCGTAAAGCGCCGGGCGGATGAGGTCGTTCATGCCCGCATCGACGATTTTGAAGGTCTTGGCGGAGCCTTTTTTCTCGTAGAGGCACTTGGTGATGAGGACGCCGGCATTGCCGACGATGTAGCGGCCGGGCTCCAACAGGATTTTCAAACCGAGGTTCTTGAGGCGCGGGACGAGCTCCTTGCCATAGCGCTCGATGGTCAGCGGGCGCTCTTCAGCCGGCTGCCTTTCCCACCAATTGATGCTGCCGGATTCGAGGGAATGCTTGTAAATGATCCCGATGCCGCCGCCGATGGACCAGAACTCGATGCCGTGCTTTTCCTTGAGCGCGGTGACCAGCGGGATGACTTTTTCGACCGCTTCGATGAACGGCGCGATGGACGTGAGCTGCGAGCCGATGTGCATCTGGAGGCCGCGAAGTTTGATGTTTTTCAACTCCTTGGAAGCGCGCTCGTAGAGGTCGGCGATGGCGGTGAAATCCACGCCGAACTTGTTCTCGGACTTGCCGGTGGAGATGTATTTATGGGTGTGGGCGTCCACGTTCGGGTTCACGCGCACCGCTGCCGGGGCGATCATGCCGAGCTCGCCGGAGACTTCGTTCAGATAGCGCAGTTCCTCCTCGCTCTCGACGTTGAACGAGTAAATGCCTTGTTCGAGCGCATAGACGATCTCGTCGCGGGTCTTGCCGACACCGGCGAAAGTGCAGTGCGCCGGATCGCCACCCGCCTTGATCACCCGGAAAAGCTCGCCGCCGGAAACGATGTCGAAGCCCGCGCCGTGGGTGGCTAGCAGGCGGAGGACGGATAGATTGGAGTTAGCCTTCACGGCGTAGGCGACCTCGTGATCGACGCCGTTCATCGCGGCGTCGAGACGGGTGTAGTGATCGATGATCGTGCCCGCGGAATAGACGTAGAGAGGGGTGCCGTGTTCGGCGGCAAGCGTGGAAAGATCGACGTCTTCGCAGAATAGGGAACCGTTTTTGTAGGAGAAACCGTGCATCGCGGAAGGGAATTAGCGGCGAATCCTCCCCGGGTAAAGCGAAGAACATGAATCCGGAAAAGTCTTGCCATTGCCGGAATCCCCGCTATCCCGGCGGCGCACCGCGCTTTTGCCGGTGAGGGGTCGATCAGATTGGCTCCACCCTTTTCCGGTCTTCATCGATGAGAGATTGTTTGAGGTTACTCCAACCGCTCATCGACACCGCCAGCCGCCGATTCCGGACGGGCAGGCAATTTAGACACATGATCCCGACAGCATTCGAGGCGTTGCCATTGGCCGCGCCCCTCCAACGCGTTTTGCGCGAACTCAACTATCAAACGCCTTCGCCCGTCCAGGCGCAGGCCATCCCGCTGCTGCTGGAAGGCCGCGACCTTCTCGGTTGCGCCCAGACCGGCACCGGCAAGACGGCGAGCTTCGCCCTGCCGATCCTCCACGCGATCCATGAGCGGCCGAAGCAAATCAAGCCGCGCCAATGCCGCACGCTGGTGCTCGCACCGACCCGCGAGCTCGCCGGCCAGGTTGGTAAAAGCTTCACCACTTACGGTGCCCACGTCCGTTTCCGGCAGACTCTGATCTACGGCGGCGTCGGCCAGAATCCTCAGGTCTCCGCGATGCGCGGCGGCGTGGACGTGCTGGTGGCGACTCCCGGCCGCTTGCTCGACCTCATCGAACAACGCGCCGTCGATCTCTCCGGCGTCGAGTTTTTCGTGCTCGATGAAGTGGATCGGATGCTCGACATGGGCTTCGCCCGCGACGTGAAGAAAATCGTGGCGCTGCTGCCGTCGAACCGCCAGTCGCTGTTCTTCTCGGCGACGCTCGCCCCGACCATTGTCGAGCTCGCGCAAACCATCCTGCGCAACCCGGCCCGCGTCAGCATCGATCCGGGCACGACGACCGCCGAGCGCATCGAGCATCAAGTCTGCTTCGTGGACCGCGAGAACAAGCGCCCGCTGTTGGAGCAACTCCTTCGCGAGCAGGCCGGCGCCACCAGCGGCAAGCTCACCATCGTCTTCAGCCGCACCAAGCACGGTGCTAACAAACTCGCGAAAAGCCTCTGCGAAGCCGGCTTCCCGGCCGATGCCATCCACGGCAACAAGTCGCAGGCGCAGCGCGAGAAGGCGCTGGAAAAATTCAAGAAGGGCCTCACGCCCGTGCTCGTCGCCACCGACGTCGCCGCCCGCGGCGTGGATGTGAAAGACGTCGGACTGGTCGTGAATTTCGACCTGCCTAACGAACCGGAAGCCTACGTCCACCGCATCGGCCGGACCGGACGGGCAGGTGCGGAAGGCCGCGCCGTTTCATTCTGCGCGGAAGACGAGCGCGAGTTCCTGCGGGAAATCGAAAAAGTCATCAAGATGGCCGTGCCCCGCTGGGACGACCACGCCTGGCACGACGAGTCGTTAGCCGACCGCCATCTCCGGATGCGGACCGGCGGCGGCATGGTCCAAGGCGGTGGAAATCGCGGTCGCCAAGGCGGCGGTGGTGGAAACCGCGGCGGTGGCGGCGGAAATCGTGGCGGCGGTGGCATTGACTACAGCAACGCCACACGCGGCAACAACCGTCGTCGCCCGGCGTCCCGCTAAGGCTTCGCGGCGATCACCGGTCGCCGCGAAGCCCGCGTTTCATCAAGGCGTGGAGATTTTCGAAAAGGAAGTTTCCACGCTTTTTTCGCGCGCCGCCTGTGACTGGAAACCTGACTCCTCATGGAAGGCGCCTGGCTTGATGGGCCGATCAAATATAGAACATCGGCGCGCCTTGGTTGCTGGCGAGGCTTTCCACCGTGATTTGATCCAGTGACTGCTGGAGTCCGGTGGAAACCTGCTCCCACGCGCGTCTCACCGCCTGCCCGGAGTCGCCGTCGCGGGCCACGGAGCACTGCAACAGCGCGGGATCGACGGCTTCCACCACCTGCCGCAGGGTGATCTGGTTCGCGCCGCGTCCTAGCAAGTAGCCGCCCGCCTTGCCGCGACGGCTTTCGATCAGTCCCGCGCGGCGCAGGTCGTTGAGGATTTGCACCAAAAAGTTTCCGGACACTGCTTCGCGTTGCGCGAGGTCCTCAAGCCGTGTAAGAGTCCGCCCGTCATGGTATTTCGCCAGCTGGGTCATCGCCCGGCAGGCGTATTCCAATTTCTGTGAAATCTTCATGAGCGAATCTCAACAGGCCGGAACTCTCCCGGCGAGCAAGAATCCGGGCAAGCTTTGCGCCGGTAAAGTCGCGGACGTCCGCAACGTTTGGGAAACCCTCCGCAGCGAGGCCGCCCGCGTGGCCGAGGAAGAGCCGACGCTCCATCACCTCGTCGATGACGTGATCCTTTCCCGCGAGACGCTTGCCGCCGCCCTCGGTGCCCGGCTGGCCCGGCGGTTGGCCCGCGAGGACATGCAGCGGGCCGCGATGGAGCCGCTGCTTACCGGCGTTTTCGAGGAGCACCCCTACATCGTCCACTCGGCGTCGCGCGATTTGATCGCCATGTTCGAGCGTGACCCCGCGTGCTTCTCGCCGCTGGAACCGGTGCTTTTCTTCAAGGGCTTCCTCGCCCTAACCACCTATCGCGTCTCGCACCAGTTCTGGCAGGACGGCCGCCGCTGGCTTGCCCTGTATTTCCAAAGCGTCGCCAGCGAGGCCTTCTCCGTGGACATTCATCCCGCCGCCCGCATCGGCTGCGGCATCCTGTTGGACCATGCCACCTCGTTCGTGGTCGGGGAGACGGCGATCATCGAGGACGACGTGTCGATCCTTCACGAAGTCACGCTCGGTGGCACCGGCAAGGCGACCGGCGACCGCCACCCGATCATCCGCTCCGGCGTCCTGCTAGGCGCGGGCGCGAAAATCCTCGGCCGCGTGGAAATCGGCACGGGTGCCAAGGTCGGTGCCGGCAGCGTCGTCCTCAACGACGTGCCGCCGCACAAGACCGTCGCCGGAGTGCCCGCGATCGTCGTCGGCGTGACCAGCGGGGAAATGCCCGCCATTGAAATGAACCAAACGCTCGACGGCGGCTTCCAAATCTGAACCCATGAAATCCAATGTCCTAACGATCGTGCTGCTCGGCCTTGTCTCGTCGTCCTGCGACAAGGCAAAGGATCTCGCTAACAAGGCGAAGTCCGCGGTGGAGGGCCAGATCGCCAAGAAAGCGGGCGATTCCGGAAACATCCAGTCCGATCCCGCGCTCCAGAAGCTCGTCGATGAAACTCCCGAGGGCTTCGTTTTCCGCAAGGACCTGCCGCTTCCCGGGAAGATCGAAGTCAGAACCACGCGCCGCCACGAATTGTCCATCCGCTCCTTCGAGGCGTCCGCCATCGAGAGTCACGCCCAGGTCCTCAAAGGCACCCAAACCACCGTCACCAAGCTCGAGCGCGCCGGCAGCCTGGTCCGCTACACCTTGGAGCAATCCACCTTCGCCGAGCCCGTCATCGAGGGAGCCGACAAATCCAAGCAGCCCGCGGTCAAGCAATTGGCCCCGCCGTCCAAGCCGCGGGTCTTCCGCAATTCCGGCAGCGCATGGAAATCCGACGACAGCGAAGGGTTCCGCGCCGCCGCTCTTTCCAAGCAACTCGCAACGGTCTTTGATTCGCTCCTTGTCGAAAACGCGCTGGCGCCCCGGACCCTCTGGTTCGGCAAGCGACGATTCAAGATCGGCGACAAGCTCGCGGTTTCCGGCGAGTCCCTGCCGCTGCTGGTGACGGGAGACGCCAAGGGTTCCCTTGATCTAACGTTTGAATCCATCGAGGCGGTCAACGGTCATCCCTGCGGCGTCTTCGCCGTCACCGGGCATTTCAGCCGCAAGCAGTTCACGGACTTCGAGGGCAATTTCACCGACGAGGACGTCTCCATCCAGTCCGGCAAACTCTGGCTGTCGCTCATCTATCCGCTCATCCTGCGTGAGGAAACCGACACCATCCAGAGCACCAAATCCGGCGGCGGTGGCGGCCTCGCCGCACGCGGCCAGGGCTCCGTGAAAGTCTCGGTCATCCGCGAGTGGAAAACGACCGGGCCGTAAGCGCCTCTATCAAAGTAATTGACTCGATTTCCCGCCACCTCATGAAACTCCTGACGACACGACGTTCCCGCCTCGGACCGCCCCGGGCGGGAGTTTGGGTGCTCGGATCTATCGGGATGATTTTGGCTCCGCTCATCCCGGCGGCGGCCCATGGCACCCACTCCTCGCTGCTGGCGCGGGTGGACGAACGCCTGGCGGAACAGCCGCTGAGCGGAGGTCTCTGGTATCAGCGGGCCGTCCTGGAATTCGAGCATGAGGACTGGGCGGCGGCGGCCTTGGATTTCGAATAGGCGGAACGACACGCTCCCGGCGGGTTTCCCGTCCTGTGGTGGCAGGGCCGGATTCTCGACCAGCAGGGAGATTTCCGGGCCGCCAAATCCGCGCTTGATCGGTTTCTCGCGAAGACGCCGGGCCATTGGGGTGGTCTGGCTTCCAGAGCCCGCGTCGAGAGCAAGCTCGGCATGGACAAGGAGGCGCTGGATGATTTACGCGCCGCCCTCGCGGCTAATCCCGAGGCCCAGCCGGACCTGGTTGTTGAAGTGGCGCAGGCGCTCGCGTGCGGCGGGTTGGCGGACGAAGCGGTGCGGGTGCTTGAGGCTGGCGTGAAGCGCCTCGGCCCGATCCCGTCGCTCCAGCTGAAGATCCTCGAAGTGGAGCTGAACGCGGGCCGTTATGACTCCGCGCTTTCCCGCTTGGACGCCATGCAGCGCTCCGCCCCGCGGCCGGAACCTTGGATGGAGAAGCGCGCGTCCATCCTCGCGCAAGCCGTCGATCTTGCCAGCACCTACTCGGGGAATTTAGACGGCATGGGCACGGCAGGCGTCACCGCTCCCGCAGGCTGGACTTTTCACGCCATCGCCGGTGACAGCGGTGATTGGACGACAAGCGTCATCGCAACCGGCGCAGGCGGTGGCACCGCCAATGCCACGCCCATCGCATCGACCACCACGACCGTGAAAAGCAGCACCTGGACGAATTTTCCGGCATTCAATCCAACGATCACAACCGTTCCGAACTCCGTTGGCGTGACCACGACGGCACCCGCCCTCGTTACTTTCAGCAGTGCGCTGGCTAACAATTCCACCGTGCTCTTCCGCTGGGTGGATGACAATGCGCAAACTCAATCACCCGACCAAATTCTTGGACTGGATAACCTCAGTATCGCCGTGCCGATCGGTCAAACACCCGTCGCCACCTTGACTGCTCCGGAAAACGGCTCCGTTTGGTATCTCGGTGACACCATCAACCTCACTGCCACGGCTTCGGATTCGGACGGCTCTGTCACCAAGGTGGAGTTCTACCAGGATGCCATCAAGCTCGGTGAAGACACCACGAATCCTTACGAGTATGCATGGACCGGTTTCGCGGCAGGCGATTACAGCCTCACCGCCCGCGCGACTGACAACGATGGCAATGTCGGCACCTCCGCAGCTGTGCCGATCACCGTGTTCGCGGGGGCGTCCGGTACGCTCACCCGCAGCCCTTATCTCAATTCCGCGAGTCACAACAGCATCGTCGTCCGCTGGCGCAGCAGCCAATCTATCGTCGGCCGGGTCCGCTACGGTCTTGCCCCGGACGCGTTGAACCAGTTCACGGACGAGTCCGCCGCCCGCACCGATCACGATGTGAGACTCACCGGTCTAACGACTTATACGCGCTATTACTACAGCTTCGACTATGGAAACATCCATTTCATCTGCCTCGACTCCCAAGCCAGCGTCACCACGGTCGATAATCCGGCCACCACCGGCGTGAACGAGGATGGCCCGATGGCCACCTGGCTCCGCGCGGATCTCGCTGGCACCACCGCCACAGCCACCATCGCAGGCATGGTGATCTCGCCCGACGGCGCCTACATCAAGCCGCTCACCGGTCCACGCGATCATTTCGGCGCGGTTTACAACACCGCGGGCATGTCCGGTCTGAAGGGCGCGGAAGCCATCGATCACAGCGCCATGTATGTTTCCTATAACAACGTCGGCACGGTCAACCTTGACGTGAACGGCAACTCTCTCACCTGCACTTTCGTCCAGTCCGGCGGTGCCACTCCCGACAACTTCACCATCACCAAGCAAGGTGCGGGGGATAGCGACGGGGACGGCATGTCCGATGCCTACGAGATCGCCAACGGGCTGAGCCGTTATACAAACGATGCGGCGGACGGCTCCGACTCCGACGGGCTTTCCAACTTTCTTGAATTCGCCTTCGGTCTGAATCCGAACGTCAATGACGGCGGTTTCGTGGAAGCGGATATTCCCGGTGGAATCCTGGCCAAGCGCGGCAAGCCGTCACCATGGTGTCACGCCTCCATCAACGGCACCGATTTCCGGGTCGTTTACATCCGCCGGAAAGACGCCGCCGGAACCGGTCTGGTCTACACCCCGCAGTTCAGTGGAGACTTGGTCAATTGGACGGACAGCGCGGCCACTCCGACTGTCCTCGCCGATGACGGCGAGGTCGAAGCCGTGAGCGTCGAATACCCGCTGTTTCCCGCCGCGCAAAACGGCGGCTTCTTCCGTTTGGGAGTCCGCACCACGCATTGATCCGAACGGCCCGGCCTCAGCCGCCGATGTCGGTGCGGCCGGAGAGCTGGGCGCCTTCTTCCATCGAGAAAACCTTGGACTTGATGTCGCCGTTGATCTTCGACTTGTCCTTCAGTTCGCAGCGCTGGGAGGTGATTTTGCCTTCGACCTTGCCGTAAACCTTCACTTCGCCGGCGGTTACGTCGCCCTTGATCACGGCGTTTTCGCCGATGGTCACGCGGCCCTTGTCCGAAGTGATCTCACCGTCGATTTTTCCATCGATGATCATGTCGTTGGAGAAGCGGATGGAACCGGTGATTTCGATTCCGCTGGAGAGCACGTTAGTCGGATTGGCCATGAGGCGGTTAAATGAGCAAAGCCCCGGCGGGTTGGCAATGGCAAAGATTTGCGGATTCGGGTCGAGTTGGTCCGCGGCGGCGTGAGATGATTTTGGCGGGGAGGCGCTTTTCCTCTCGTCAGCGGCGCGTGCGATGGATAAGTTCGGTGCAGAAAATAAATGAAAGAGGCGGTGAATTGGCACGCTCTTTGCTTTTACTTTTCATCACCAATCCTGCCCAACTATGAAAAAAATCGAAGCGATCATCAAACCATTCAAGCTTGAAGAAGTTAAAGAGGCCCTCGCTGAGGTGGGTGTGCAAGGTATGACAGTTACCGAGGTCAAGGGCTTCGGTCGTCAAAAGGGCCATACGGAAATCTACCGCGGTTCCGAATACACCGTGGATTTCCTGCCGAAAGTGAAGATCGAAATCGTGGTGGACGACGCGCAGGCGGACGGCGTGGCCTCGGCCATCGTGAAGAGCGCGAACACCGGCAAGATTGGTGACGGCAAGGTTTTCATTTCCAACGTTGAAGAGGCGATCCGCATCCGCACGGGTGAGACAGGCACTTCGGCCGTGGCGGTCAACTGATCGCAGGCATTTTCAAACTTCACGACCAATGGTTTTCCACCCGGAGACCATTGGTTTTTTTTGTAATTGCGAGATGCAGGAAGGAATCGTTTTTAACGGCATGCCGAATTGGAAAACCACGGTGGGGCGGGTGAGGATTTGCGGGACGATTGAAGGCGTTTCGTTCATTCTTCTGATGGGCGTGGCCATGCCGCTGAAATATTTGGCGGGCATGCCGGCCGCGGTGAAATGGCCCGGGTGGATTCACGGGATCCTTTTCATCGTCTATTGCCTGGCGATTCTGATGGCTCTGGTGAACGGACGGCTGTCGTTTGGGAAATCGGTGCTCGCCTTCGTGGCTTCGCTGCTGCCGTTCGGGCCGTTCCTGATCGACCGGATTCTCGCCAAGGACGAGGCGGAGGAAATCTCGGACTGCGGGATTTCCTAGCGGCGGGAGGATTTCCAATCCCGGAAGGCGGCGCCGAGGAAATGAAGGACATCGCTTGGCGCGAGTGATTCCTCGGACAGGTTTTCTTGGTTCAAGGCGACTTCGGCAGCGCGCCCGCAGAGCCACGCGCCGAGCGCGGCAGCGTCCACGGGGGAGTCGCCGATGGCCAGGCGGGCACCGATGACTCCGGCCAGCAAGTCGCCTTGGCCGCCGGTCGCCATGCCGGGAGTGCCGGTGGAATTGCACCAAAGCGGCTGGCCTTGGCGGGTGACGATGGTGCGGCAGCCTTTCAACAAAAGGGTGGCGGGGACACGGTCGGCAAATCGCCGTGCCGCTTCTTCCCGCGGCAAATCGCGGAGGTCAGGGGCGAGTCTCGCGAATTCTCCCGAGTGCGGAGTGAGAAGGTGGTTTTCCCTGAAAATCCCGGTTCTCCCCGATTTGGCGATGAGGTTCAGGGCATCCGCGTCGAGGACGGCCGGGGCGGGGGAGTTTGCAATCAAATCCAGCAGGCCTTCCGCCATCGGCGTGTCCATTTCGCCCAATCCACAGCCGATGACCCATGAATCGAACGTAAACGCCGACAATTCCCGGGGATCGTGAAAGCCACGGACGATGATTTCAGGCGGGCATTTCGCGGAGATGGTGTCCCGGGCGGCGTTGGGAACGAAAAGGGTCACCAGCCCGCCACCACCGCGCAGGGCCCCCGTGGCGGCGAGGGCCGCGGCTCCGGTGTAGGCTGCGGAACCCGCTAGGATAGCCACTCGTCCAGCCTGGCCTTTGTGAAAATCGAACGGGCGCGGCGATTTCCCGCAATCGAGTGTTTGTGGCGAAATGAGTTCAAAGTCCCCCGGACGGGTGACGGTGAGTGGCTCGACAGCCACCAAGGCGAGTGCTCCGGTGGCGGTTGCGGCGTGGCCGCAGAGCAGCCCTCGTTTGGCGTTGCCGATCATGAAGGTGACATCCGCGATGACGGTGTCCTGGGAAATCCGGCCGGAATCAGGATCGATTCCTGAAGGTAAATCGACGGCTGCGACGCGAGCTCCCGCATGCTGCCGGAGCGCCGCCATTTCCCCGGCGAGCTGGACAAGTGGCGCGCGCAACGCCCCGCTCGTGCCGCTGCCGAGAAGTCCGTCCAATAACAACAGCGGTGTTGCGAGATCGCGCCAGCCGGGTGTTTGATCCAAAGGAGTCTCGATGCCGAGTTCCTGCCATTTTTTGCGGGTGAGGGGAGCGCATTCCTCGACCGGATAGGCGTTGCGGATTGCTGTTTTCCAGCCAAACTCGTCGCGAAGGATTCGCAGCGCCACCAAGCTGTCTCCGGCATTGTGGCCTTTCCCAAGATAGCCGACCACATTGCCGGGCTTGGGGAAATAGCAGCCGATCGCGCGTCCGAGCCGCACACCGGCCCGATTGAGAAGTTGTTCCTCGGACCAACCTGCGGTCACGGCTGAGACCTCAATGGCCCGCGTTTCAGCAATCGTGATTGCGGCCATAGGGAGATCTACACCGCTTTCCCAGCAGTGTCTTCAAATTTAATAGCCGCGGCGGTAGCGTTGGATGCCGTCCGCGATTCCCTGGGCGATCGATTCGCGGAACCAACCGGATTTCATGCGGTCGCGTTCCTCGGCGTTGCTGACGAAGCCGCCCTCGACGAGGATGGAGGGCAGCGTCGTATTGCGGATCACGTAAAAACGCGCGTATTTCGCGCTGCGATCCACCGTCCGCGTCCGGCGAATCAAGCTGCTTTGGACGAGTTGGGCGAGGCGTTTGCCCTCCTCGGTGGAATAGAAGGTTTCCAGTCCGCTGACGTGTTGCTTCCAAGTGTAGTTGTAGTGGATGCTGACGAAAATCGCGTTCTTGTAGCGGTTGGCCGTGCTGACGCGCTGGGGCAGCGAGATGAAATAATCGCTGCGGCGGGTCATCACCGTCTGATAGCCAAGGCTTTTCAGCTTGGTTTCAAGCCGGGCCGCCGTGTCGAGGGCGAGGTGCTTTTCATAAACCCGGCCCCACTGGCCGCCGTTGTCGTGGCCGCCATGGCCCGCGTCGATCACCACGGTGCGGAAACTCGCGGCGTCCACCGTGCTGCCGAGGCCGCACAAAGCCGTCAGCGCGAGAAATTGAAAGATGATTTTCATGGGATGAAAAGTAAGTTCGTAAAACAATTAGGATATCTTGATATTTTTTGAAAATTGTAAAGCCAATTTCTGATTCTTTATGAAATCCACCCGAGCAAAAGGGAGTCAGTATCCGGCGGGTGGGCGATCCGATGCCTTGCGGATCTTTGCCTTGGCTTCGGCGGCGGCTTTTTGGTCGTAGGGAATGCTGTTGGCGACACGAACGCTGCCATCCGCGAAGGTCAGCAATTGCGGGTCTCCCTGACTGCCGCGCTGATGGATCTGGCGCTCCGCGACCTTGCCGTCGGTATCGATTTGGTAGTGGACCCACATCGTCGGAGTCGCGAGGAACATCACGTGCATGCGTTGTTGGCGATCCACCGTGGCAAGCGGTTTCCGGAGCATCAGGACATCGCCGAGAAGGAAAGTCCTGACATTCTGGCCGGTCCGGCCATCGATGATTTGGGCGTAGATCTGGGCTTTTTCGTCACCGCTGAAATTAAGGACGCGGAACTCCCGGGTCATGCCGGATCTGCCGGGAATGCCGACCTTTTGGGACCAGTATGGCACTCCGGGGCTTTGCGTGAACAATACCCGGCCGGTGGATGAGCCTTCGACCGTGCTCCCGGGCATGTGGACCAGCGCTCCGACCGAGAAATTGCCCGGCTCGCTCAGTTGGAAATGTTGACCCAGATCGATCTCGCGCGCCAGGGATTCTCCCGCACGGATCGTCATCCTTCCAAACAGGGTGCGGCCCTTCGGCGTGACGGATTCTCCGCGGCTGTCTTTCAGGATGAAATCGAGCCATTGCGTGCGCCCGTCACTGGTAAAAGTGAGTTCGCGGCCCGAGTGGTTGGTGATGGTGACGACGGCGATCACGGGTTCGCCCGCCAGATATTGCTTTTTGGAGAGTTTGAGAGATGCCGAGAGTTGGGCGTTTGCCAAGCCCGCGAGGGCGATGAACAGGATCAATAAACTCCGGATGATAATCACCCCGCACCAGTAGCGCACCCGTGCTGAGGCGTCAATCTAACGAAACTATCGGCCGGATTTTCCGCAAATCCCGCGCGACCGGGCCCCGGCCTTCTCAGACCTCCCCGTCGGGGTAAAGCTGGTGGAACTTGATGGCTTCCACCGCGATGGCCGCGGCGGTGCCGAAAATCGTCTCCACCGTCGCCGTCCGCGGCACTTGCGCCGCGGGGCGGGACAGGCCGAGGATGAGCAGGCCGTAGTTTTGCGCTCCGGCGACGTGCTGGAGCAGCTTCAGCGAAATGTGGGCCGCGTCCAAATTCGGGAAAACCAACACGTCCGCCGTCGGGCGCGCTTCCGCGGCGGGAAGCTTCGTTTCCGAGGCCTCGGGGTCGAGCGCGACATCCGCCTGGAGCTCGCCCTCGATGCCGATGTCCAGAAACTGCTTCAACGCTTCATCCCGCGCCAGCGAGGTGGCGGCGGCCATCCGTTGGGCGTCCGGCGTGTTGGCGGAACCTTTCGTCGAGTGGCTGAGCATGGCCACGAAGGCTTTTCGTCCGAGGAAATGGTGCGCCAGTTTCCCGGTTTCCAAGGCGATCGCCGCCAGCTCGGCGACGTCGGGGTTCGGGTTCAGTCCGCAATCCGCGAGAAACAAGATCCCACTTCCGCCCAGATGTTTGAGGTGATCGCCGGTCAAAATCGTCACGCCGAAGATTTTCGGGACGTTAGGCAATGGTTTGATCGTTTGCAGCAGCGCACGGAAATAGGCCGCGGGAAGCGCCTGGTTGCCGCCGACCAACGCGTCCGCCTGGCCGTATTGGACCATCAGCGCGCCGAAATAGTGCGGGCGGGCGACGATTTCCGCCGGATCGCCGATCTGCATGGTCCGGTAGCGGGCCATGTTTTCCACCCGCTTGCAAAACAGCCCGAAGTCCGAGGCGAGCGGGGGATCGATGATGTGGACGAATTTCAGCGAAACGGAATGTTTCGCGGCAAGGGCGCGGATGCGATCGCGGTTGCCCAGCAGGATCGGCGCGACCACTTCTTCCGCCACCAGCCGGGCGGCGGCGCGGATGACGCGGATGTCCTCGCCTTCGGTGAAAACCACCCGCTTCGGATGGTGGCGGAGTTGGTCGAGGAGGTAGCGGGTGACGCAATTGCCCGTGGCGGGCTCTGGGGAAATGTCGGACATGGAAACTCTGGCGCTTGCAGCGTGCCGGGACTCTAGTATGGCTTCTCTCGTCGCTTCAACCCGATTCATCCCGAAATACGCAAGTGCCCGCCGACTATCACACCCACACGCCGCTTTGCCGCCACGCCGAGGGCGAGCCGGAAGCCTTCATCGAGGGAGCGGTGAAAGCCGGACTCAGCGAGTATGGGATTTCCGACCACGCGCCACAAATCCCCGAACCCTTCGATGACTGGCGGATGGCCGAGGCGGAACTTCCCGAGTATTTCCGCTGGATCGAGCGCGCCCGCGCCCAAGCCGCAGGCCGGATTCCCGTCCGCGCCGGCTTGGAATGCGACTGGCTGACAGGCTGCGAACCGTGGATCGCCGAACTCGCTGCCCGCCACGACTGGGACTATCTGATCGGCTCCGTCCACTACCTGGGCGACTGGGATTTCGACAACCCGAAGTGGCTCGGCCGCTGGGCGGAAAGCGACGTGGACGCCGTCTGGACGCACTATTGGGAAACCTATGCGAAAATGGCGGACAGCGGCGCGTTCGACATTCTCGCCCACCCGGATCTGGTGAAAAAATTCTCCCATGTCCCCGCCGGCGATCTTGACCGCTTTTACGAGCCGGTCATCGACGCCATCGCTGCGGCCGGCAGCGTCATCGAAATCAACACCGCTGGCTGGCACAAGCCGTGTGGCGAAGCCTATCCGACGCCGCGCTTTTTGGAACTCGCGTGCTCCGCCGGCATCGGCCTGGTGATTTCCTCGGACGCGCACGCGCCCGGCGAGGTTGCCCGGGATTTCCCGAAAGCCATCGAAATCGCCAGGGCGGCGGGCTATCGCGAGACCGTGCTTTTCGAAAGGCGCCAGCGCCGCACCGAACCCCTGATCTAGCAAAATTGATCCCCGCGCCGCGATGTCATGAGCTAAGGCCGGGTGCAATCCACCAGCTCGCGCGACGCGGGGAACTTTCGCGGGGGCGAAATTATTTCCCGTCGTCCTTGCGTTCCTCCTCTTCACGCAGGGTTTCCAGCGGAGCGGCGGCATCGTGGACGGTGGCGGCGTCGGTATCACCCTGGCTGCTGCGGCGGAAGGCGCTCATTTTCCGGCTGAGCGCTCCTTTGGACGAGGTGTAGGAATGCTCGCTCATCGCGAAGTTCGTGGTGTTGTTAGCCTGGATGCTCATTTTCCCGGCCGTGGCGATGGCGTCCTGGTTCGCTCCCAGAAAAAGGAACTGCCACTGGTATTTCTCCGACTGATGGCGGATGCGTTTCGCAACGGCCTCCCAGGAATAACGGGTGGAGGCGTTCTCCTCGCCATCGGTTAAAATCGCGATGATCACCTGGCCCGGGCGATCCTTCCCGGGCGTCGCCGCGAGCTTGCTGCCGAGGTCGTCGATGGTCCGGCCGATGGCGTCCAGCAACGCCGTGCTGCCGCGCGGGACGAAGGTGGAGGTGTCGAGTTCCACGACCTCCGCGATCGGCACCGAGTGGAACGGCAGCTCGTATTGGTCATCGAACAGCACGAGCGTGAACCGCGCGTGGCCGGGGACTTGTTGCTGCTCTCGAAGCAGGCGGTTGAAGCCGCTGATGGCTGGCTCGACCATCGCCTGCATGGAGCCGGAGCGGTCGAGGACGAAGACGATTTCAGTGTGGGCGTTGTTCATAACGCCTCCATTCAAGCACCGGGGGTGGGACAAATAGCGGGGCTCCCTCGGGAAAATTTGAGAAATTTTTCCGAGGGGTTGTTGTTCCATCAAAATCCCGCAAGCAGAGCTCCACGCGGTGCCGAGCTCACTTCACCTCGATGACGCGCGGCTTGGCTTCCTCGCTGACCGGCACTTTGAGCGTCAGGATTCCTTCCTCGAACGAGGCGGTGGTCTTGGTGCCGTCAAGACGGGACGTGAGACGGATATTGAGACCGTAGCTCTGGGCCGGATTGGTGTCGCGCAGGGTTTTCCAGTTTTCGGGAACCCCGTCGCTGCGTTTGCCTTCGATCATCAGGCTGGATTCGTGGAACGTGAGTTTCAAATCCTCCTTGCGCACTCCGGGCAAGGCGACTTGCAGGCTCGCGCCGTTTTCGTCCTCCTCCGCGTGGAAATACGGACGTTGGACGATTTCCTTCTG
Source organism: Luteolibacter sp. (assembly GCF_058122085.1). Lineage (NCBI taxonomy): Bacteria > Pseudomonadati > Verrucomicrobiota > Verrucomicrobiia > Verrucomicrobiales > Verrucomicrobiaceae > Luteolibacter > Luteolibacter sp. Next base: position 29,590 of record NZ_JBIKBQ010000035.1, read on the forward strand.
CTCCGCGGTGGGAGCGGTGTCGCTGGGGGTCATGCAGGCATTCATGATTTTAGGGAGTTAGGGTTCGGATTTATTGGATCGGGATGAGGGTGGGCGCGGCAATGGCCTGCGGCTTTTTCGGCAGGGTCAGTTCGAGCACGCCGTTTTCCAAATGGGCGGAGATCGCGGCGGCATCGACCTCGTCACCGAGCCGCCATTGGCCTTCGAATTTCCCGCTGAAAGGCCGGTCGGCAGGGGATTCCGCGGCGACTTGGAGCGTGTGGTCGTTCATCGTCAGCTTGATGTCTTCCTTGCGGAAACCGGGAAGGTCCAAGCGCAGAATCCAAGCGTTGTCGGACTCGTGGAATGCCTCGCGCGGACCAAGGGTGAAGGCTGGATTGCGGAAGCTTTGGTCGAAGAGCCGGTCCAGCTCGCTCACCCACGACAAGGTGGGTTGGTATCTTTGGATGAAGTTCATGACGGTGGATTGGTTGGTGATTTGGTTGTTTTGATGACGCGGATCCCACCTCGCCGGATGGCGGGGTGGATTTCCAACCTTCCTTTCGCAGGATTCATGCGAAGTGGGTGGCGATTGATTCAAGTTACTCTAAATCAATGGAAAATAAAATTCCTTGAGCTGCGACCGGTCAGTTGAGCCCCTCTCGAAACGGGAACTATTGTCGCGCTTGGGACGCTTTGGCCGGATCAATCTGGCGCGGATGTCCGCAGCGGGTGACTCACTCCTGAATCTCGTGCTAGACCTGCGGCCCGGTCGCGGCTTTACTCCGGCGTCACCTCCATATGAGCCTCCTTTTCTTCAAGCGCGTCCTGGCGAACCCGATCCGCGTCGGCTACATCGTCCCGAGTTCCGGGTTTCTGACCCGCAAAACCGCGAGGCGTATTGATTTCTCCAAGCCGCGGGTGGTCATCGAACTCGGTCCCGGCGAGGGCTGCCACACCCGCCAGATCGTCCGGCGGATGAACGCGGAGTCGCGGCTCGTGCTCATCGAGCTGGATGATCATTTCGCCGCGCACTTGGAAAAACAGTTCGTCCACGACAAGCGGGTGACCGTGGTGCACACCGACGCCTTGTGCTTGGCTGAAACCCTGACGAAGATGGGCATTTCCAATCCCGACTACATCGTCTCGGGCATTCCCTTCACCATCATGGAGCGCGAACTGCGCGAGAAGTTGCTCGCCAACATCTCGCTGGCGATGGGCCCGGAAAGCGTGTTCATCACTTATCAGTTTTCGCTGCAGATCTCCGAACACGAGCTTTTCGATCTCTCGCGCAGCGACCTCTGCCTGCTCAACGTCCCGCCGCTCACGGTGATGGAGTTGCGTAAATCCGCCACGGCCATGAGGGCTTGAAAGGGGAGCGGTGGCGGTGCCATCCCGGCAATTCCGAGAAAATGTCCTGTCAGGGTGAAATTCCTCTTGTCAGATCCGGTATCGATCCTCATACCTCCGCCCCGCGCAAGCGGAATGGGTAGATGCCCGAGTGGCTAAAGGGGGCAGACTGTAAATCTGCTAGCGTAAGCTTACGTTGGTTCGAATCCATCTCTACCCACCATGCTTAAAGTCAACGACTTAGGGAGCTGGAAGGCTTCATTTTTGTTGGGGATGGAAAATCGCAATTGCCCGAATGCTGCCCCTATCAGACGGCTTCTCGTTTTCCTTTCTGTCGTGGACTTGTTCAAAGCGTGTCATCAAAATCCTTTTAGAGACTATGGTGATCAAGGGGTTCTTCCTCCAGGAGGTCATAAATTTTGAAATCCGCCTACGCGGTGAATGAGAAACACCCCCCGTCCGCCGACCCGCACCACGTCGCAGCAGGCCGCGCGGCTGATGGCAGTGTTGTCGGCGTTGTCAGCGGGTGTTTTCAGGCTCTGCGGCAAATGGGGGCTCATGAGCATGACAGTTTGTGAAATTTGCGCACCTCAAAGGCTCTCCATTCTTTATACTACATGGGATTCGCCGCCGTTGAAGGGGCATGACAGCTCGCATTGCCTCCCTGTTCCCTCTCCAGGGTCAGCCGCACCACCGACCGTTCACACTCCCGGGTCTGCCACCATCCGCCCCCGCTACAGAAACTCCGGACGGGCGTAGAGGGCCTCCATAAACTCAGCCAGTGGAACAGCGGTCACCTTGTTGCCGTTCATCACGACCAGCCCTTCGGCAGCGAGGCGGGTGAGCACCTTGTCGCGCTCGTCGGCGTTGAGGGATTGGGTGTGGCGTTGCAGCTCGCGGCGGGTGAGTGGTCCCTTGTCCCTCAGGTGGCGCAGCAGGGCCAGCGCCTTGCCGCGCGGACATCCCGGGTAGAAGCCGAGACAATGGTAGGCCAGGCTGGCGATGCTGAGGACAATGCCACGGAACGCCATGGCGTGCAGCTCCATGAAGATCGCCGCAATCTCCTCACTAGTGTCTCGTGAAATTCAAATTGTTGGATAGAGTGATTTGAGTTTGATGCGGGCTTTTTCGTTGGTGAACTGCCAGTTGATCGAATTGGATTCCTCATTCTTCCGGGCGAGATAGGCTTTCACTTCGTTGGTGAATTC
>NZ_JBIKBQ010000036.1:0-31904 GCF_058122085.1 Luteolibacter sp.
GCCAAAACCGGCTTCCAAAAGGGCGGCCCTGAAATATACGTCACCCACCTCGACGAGCTTCGCGCCAAGAAGAACGTCCGTGACAAGTCCTTTGCCGAAGCCGCCAAGTTGGAAGGGCTGGCCAAGGCCAAGGTTCTGGTCGCCGCCCTCGATGCCATATCGGACATGAAGTTGGAAGACCTCGTCGTCGCGAGGTTCTACCCGGACGTGGTTGACCAAATCAAGGCAGCCGACCCGAAAGACGAGACCGGCTACGGCAAGAAGCTCCTGGCCAAGGCCAAGTTAGTCGATTTCCAAACCGAGTTCCAAGGCTTGTTGGCCAAGCAGGACTTTGCAGGCGCCATCGCCTTCATCGAGAAGTCGGCTGCTTCAGGTGATTTTGAAGTCGAGACCAAGCAGGAGGTTATCCAATCGAAGATATGGACCTTCATCTGCATGAAGAAGTTCGACGACGCCATGAAAGCCGTCGAGGAAGCCAAAGCCGTCGCGCCGGAAAGCGAACTCGCTCGCAGAGTCGACAAATACTGGCCGTCCGAGATCGAGAAAGCGAAAGCCGCCGCGAATGGTGGGGAAAAGCCCGCCGAAAAGATCGAGAAGTAAGTTCTTCCGTCCCCGTTGCCTCTTGCAACGCCGTCCGGTCATGCCGGACGGCGTTTTTTGCGTGGAAAAGACCGGGCGGGGTGGAAATGTGATGGAGAAAGTCATCCGAAGACCGTGGGCAGGCCTTTAGTCATTGAGACGCGCCGACCGACCTGCGTCCTGATCACGCCAGCACGACGAGCCCGCTAACGAGATTTCCGGGGTAGGTTCCCTTGACCCGCCCGGATCGATCTCCAAGCTTGCGCCATCTGGTGCCGCGCACTTCCGCGCTTGTCAGCCATGTGGCTAGGCCGAACGGTGCAGAGCCCTCGACCGGCCCCTCGCACGGACTCTGCCGGTTCATCGACCTGCCAGGCCCGCCGCGGCACGGCGTTTCGCTCGGCATTCACAAAAACCGATCCAGAATCCTGCGGCTGGCAGCATCGAGGTTAAGCGGATTGCGAATCAGGAATTGAATGCCGCGGCTGTCCATGATCATCAGCGTCGGCGGAGCCAGCCGCCGGATGTCCTCCTCGGCATTAAGCACCAGGGTGGTGTCGCCGCGGTCCGTCTCGACGCGCCAGGTGCTGGGCGTGGCGTAGCCGGAGACGCTGCAAACCCGCTGGATGACCGGCATGAATTCCCTGCCTTGCAGTTCCTCTTCGATCAGGCGGCGGATTGCCTCCGGCTCCCCGTCCAGACTCGGAATCCACGCCACCTCTTTGCCGGCGCGGGTCATCAAGGCGATGCCCTCCTCGGGCGAGGTGATCGGAAACGCTCTCGCAGGTTCCACACCCACGTGTTCGATACCATCGGCACCGGTGAAAACCAGTTGTCCGAAGGCGTTGCGATGAAGTTGGAAATCCCCGGTCATGTTTGCTAGATCTCCTTGAGAATCGGCATGGTGGAATCGACGCCTTCTTCGATTGCGTCCGTTGCCGGACCGCCATTGAGGAATTCCGTCTGCGCGCGCTCGAGCCGGAAATACGCGCCTTTCCTGGCGAGCAGTTCCTCGTGATTGCCTTCCTCCACCACTTCGCCGCGGTCGAGCACGACCAGGCGGTCGGCGCGCCGCAAGGTGGAGAGGCGGTGGGCGATGGCCAGGGTGGTGCGGCCGCGGATCAGGTTGTCGAGCGCGCCCTGGATCTCGAGTTCGGTCTCGGTATCGACCGACGAGGTGGCCTCGTCGAGAATCAGGATCGGCGGATCGATGAGCAAGGCGCGGGCGATCGAAATCCGCTGGCGCTCGCCGCCTGACAGCGCCTGGCCGCGCTCGCCGACTAACGAATCGTAACCCTGCGGCAGGCGCAGGATGAACTCGTGGGCGTGGGCCGCGCGGGCCGCGGCGATGATCTCTTCGTGCGTCGCCTCGGGATTTCCATAGGCGATGTTTTCGGCGATCGTGCCGAAAAACAGGAAGGGCTCCTGCAACACCAGGCCGATGTTGCGCCGGTATTCGGAAACCGGCAGGGAGCGGATGTCCACGCCGTCGATGCGGATCGAGCCTTCCGCCACGTCGTAGAAGCGGCAGATCAGGTTGACCAGGGTGCTCTTGCCCGATCCGCTGTGGCCGACGAGCCCGATCATTTCGCCGGGCGCGATCGTTAGGTTCACGTCGTGCAGGATGCCGCGCGTGCCATAGCGGAAACACACGTTGTGGAGTTCGAGCGCGCCGCTCACCTGCTTGAGATGCACCGGATGGGACGGCTCCGGCACGCTTGAAACGTGGTCGAGAATGTCAAAGATCCGCTTGGCCCCCGCCGCCGCTTTTTGCGACACCGACACGATCCGGCTCATCGAGCCGAGTCGCGAGTAGAACCGGTTGATGTAGGCGAGGAAGGCCACCAGCACGCCCACCGTGATCTCGTTCTTGGACACCAGCCAGATCCCGAAACCCCAGACGACTAACAAGCCCGCCTCGGTGAGAAACGTCACCGTCGGGTTGAACAAGGCCCACACCTTGTTGACGCGGTTGTTGACGGCCAGATTGCGGGCGTTGGCCTCGCGGAAGCGCTGCGCCTCGCGTTTCTCCTGGGCGAACGCCTTGACCACGCGGATGCCGGGAATCGTGTCCGCCAGCACGCTGGTGACCTCCGACCAGATCCGGTAGACCTGGTCGAAACCATGATGAAGCTTGTTCCGCACCACGTGAATCAACCACGCGATGAGCGGCAGCGGCGCCAGGGTCACCAGGGCCAGCCACGGGTTGATCGAAAGCAGAATCGCCGACGTCATCAGGATCATCAGCAGGTCGGTCACGAAATCCAACAGATGAGAGGAGATGAACACGCAGATCCGGTCGCTGCCCGAGGAGATGCGGGCCATCAGGTCGCCGGTGCGCTTGCCGCCGAAGTATTCCAGCGAGAGCCCCTGCAGGTGCTCGTAGGTGGTGGTGCGGAGGTCGGAGCCGATGCGCTCGCTGATCAGGGCGAGCAGATAGGTTTTGGCCCAGTCGAGAATCCAGGCGAGGAATGCCGAGGCGACCAGTCCGCCTAGCAGCATCATCACCAGAGTGGTGTCGATGGGCACGCCGTTTTGAAACGGGATCAGGACCCGGTCCATCAGCGGCATGGTCAGATAGGGCGGCACGAGGGTGGCGGCGGTGGCCAGCAGCGTGAGGACAAAACCCGCCAGCAAGGGGCGGGTGTAGGGTTTGGCGAAGCGCCACAGCCGGAGCAGCGTCCACGGCGACGGCGGCGCATGGACGGTCTTCGCGCACGCGGGACACTCCTCCTGCCCGGCCGGGATCGGGTTCTCACAGATGGGGCACATGGCATGCGGCGGCGGAACCGCCGGCCGGTTGTCCACCATGGCCCTCAGATGCTCTTGGAATTGCACGATGAGCCGCCGCACCGCCGCGTCCCGGCCGAGAGTATGACGCCAGCGGGCCAGCAAGCCGTTTTCGTCCCGCAGGTCCAAGGTGCCGACTCCCGTGTGATCACGGTGTTCCAACTGCAACCCGGGGCGGAACCCCCAGCGCCGCCACGCCGCATCGCCCGCGGCCTTGGCGAGCAGCCCGTAGTCCGTTAGGACGACGACGCCTAGGTCAAACCGGAGCTCGAGGTTCAGGTCCAACTCAAGGCAGGCGATCACGGATTCCCTTTCGCCAAGCGCGGCGACAATTTCACCCCGCCACGGATCGGTTAGGACGGTGGCGGCGGATGGCGAACTCGAAAGGTCGGCTGACGTCATCAGGAAATAGGGGCCTCGGTATTCACAGCCGCCGTGCGGAGCTGAGCCGCGTTTTGACCCATTTCGGCGGGCATGCAACACATTTGTCCGGCCGATTGAGTCGATTTTCGATACGGGGCTTGATTTGGTGGCGGGAACCGGAAAGAAAGCGGCTTGTTACCGCAACGCGGGACCTCGGTTTCATGACACGCAAAGACATCCGGTTTCTCAATTTTCTTTCCCTTCGTGGCCCCAACCTCTGGACCTACCGGCCCGTGCTGGAGGCGTGGGTGGATATCGGCGAACTCGAAGAATGCCCGTCCAATACGATCCCCGGCTTTGTGGAACGGCTGTGCGCATGGCTGCCAACCTTGTCCGAGCACCGCTGCAGTTATGGCGAAGCGGGCGGGTTTGTGCGGCGCTTGCAGGAGGGAACCTGGCCGGCACACATCCTCGAACACGTCACGCTGGAACTCCAGAATCTCGCAGGCATGCCCGGCGGCTTCGGCAGGGCCCGTGAAACCGGTGTGCGCGGGGTTTACAAGGTGGTGGTGCAAGCTTGGCATGAGGATGTCACCCGCGCCTGCCTTCATGCGGCACGGGATTTGGTGATGGCAGCCATCGAGGATAAGCCTTTCGACATGGTCGCTACTCATGAACGCCTGCGAGAAATCGCCGTCAAACATCTTCCAGGGCCTAACACCGCCTGCATCGTCGATGCCGCCACCGCCAAAGAGCGCGGCATTCCCGCGATCCGCTTGTCCGCCGACAACCTCATTCAACTCGGCTACGGCTCGCGCCAACGGCGGATCTGGGCCGCCCAGAGCGACCGCACCAGCGCCATCGCCCAAGGCATCGCCCGGGATCCCGAACTGAGCGCCGGTTTGTTAGGTTCGTGCGGCCTGCCAATCGTGGACCCCGATGAGGACAGGGCGGAACCGGAAGGGCGCGGGCGATACCGATTGCTCGTGCTGGGCGGCACCTTGGTGGCCGCGGCCCGCATGGATGAGGATGGCGGCGCGGCGGACGTTACCAATCAAGTCCATCCGTCGACGGCGACCGCGGCCTGTTTGGCCGTGCGGGTGGTCGGTCTCGACATCGCGGGAGTGGACGTTTTGGCGGACGACATTGCCCGCCCGTTGGCCGCTCAAGGCGGAGCGATTGCCGGAGTGCATGAGGCTCCCGCATTGGTCCCGCACCTGCACCCGGCTTCGGGCGAACCGCGTCCGGTTGGCCGCGCCATCGTCGACCACTTGTTTCCTAACGGAGATTCCGGGCGCATTCCGGTGGTGGGCATCACGGGTTCCAGCGGAACCACGGAGGTCGCACAGTGGGTGACGGAGTTTTTACGACTCTCCGGGAAATTCACCGGCCTGGCCTGTGGCGATGGCCTGTTTCTCGACCGCCGCAAGGTGGAGTCGGGGGATTGCGGCACGTGGCGCCGCAGCACCCAAGTGTTGATGAACCGCGCGGTGGAAGCCGCCGTGTTGGAAAACAGCGCGGAGGTGATTCTGGGCCAGGGCCTGGCCTATGACCGCTGCCAAGTCGCCTTGGTTACCGGTATCGAGCCGGAGAAGCATTACGGGACATATTACATCGAGACGCCCGAGCATGTGTTCAAAGTGTTTCGCACTCAAGTGGACGTGGTTCTGCCCGGCGGCGTGGCAGTGCTTCATGCGGCGGATCCGATGGCGGTGGAAATGGCCCCTTTGTGTGATGGCGAGGTGATCTACTTTGCCATTGATGCCGATCTGCCGGTGCTGACCGCACATCGCGCGCAAGGTGGACGCGCTGTTTTCGTGCGCGGAGGCCAGTTGGTCTTGGCCAGCGGAACCGATGAATCGCCTCTCCTGCCGCTGGCTGAGATTCCCTATCTCGCTGGCGACCATGCCGGCAATCGCTTGAATTGCGTGTTGGCTGCCGTCTCGGCGGCCTGGGCGCTTGGCATCGCGCTGCATGTGATCCGCACCGGTGCCGAGACCTTTTCCGATGAACCGGCTCAAGCCCCGTCGTTCGAACTCAACGCCTCCTTTGTTCCGATCACCCACACCGCATGAACATCCTTAACATCCGGGCGCTGCGAGGGCCCAACCTTTGGGGCCTCCACACCGCGATTCAAGCGCTCGTCAGTTGCAGCGGGCAGGAACTCTGCCTGGATCAGCTGCCCGGCTTCGAGGACCGCCTGCGCGAACGATTTCCACAAATCTCCTCGTTCCAACCCGGTGCCCCTTTGGTTTCCGCGCTGGAGTTGGCCGCCCTCGGCCTGCAAGCCCAGGTGGGCTGTCCGGTCGCTTTCAGTCGCTCGGTCGCCGTCCCCGAACCCGGAGTCTATCAGGTGATCGTTGAGTACACCGAGGAAGCCGTCGGGCGGCTGGCCATCGAGCTGGCCTTGGAATTGTGCGCGGCCGCCCTCAACGACCTGCCGTTCGACCTGCCGTCCGCCCTCAACCGGCTGCGCGAACTCGACGAGGATGTCCGACTCGGCCCGAGCACCGGTGCCATCGTCGCCGCCGCCGTCGCCCGTGGCATTCCATACCGCAGGCTCACCGAAGGAAGTCTGGTGCAGTTCGGCTGGGGCAGCAAACAGCGGCGCATCCAGGCCGCGGAAATGGACAGCACCAGCGCAATCGCGGAATCGATCGCCCAAGACAAGGAACTGACCAAACACTTGCTGGAGGCGGCCGGCGTGCCGGTGCCCAAGGGCCGCCCGGTCACCGATGCCGAAGATGCCTGGGCCGCCGCCTGCGAACTCGGAGGTCCGGTGGTCATCAAACCCCGCGATGGCAACCAAGGCAAGGGCGTGGCCGCCAATGTTGAGTCCTGCGAAGATGTGTTAGCCGGTTACGCCGCCGCGCATGAAGTCAGTTCCAATGTCATGGTGGAACAGTACCTGCCCGGCCAGGATTTCCGTCTGCTAGTGATCGGGAACCGCCTTGTCGCCGCCGCGCGCCGCGAACCGCCCTATGTGATTGGCGATGGCGAACACACCATTCTGGAACTCGTGGAAGAGGTCAACAGCGACCCGCGGCGCAGCGATGGTCACGCCACATCCCTGACCAAAATCCATCTGGATGAAATCGCCCTCGCCACGCTCGCCCACCAGCACTTCGATGCCGGCTCGGTCCCGCGCAAGGGCGCGCGGGTGCTTCTGCGCAACAATGCCAATCTCAGCACCGGCGGCACCGCCACCGATGTCACCGACGACGTCCATCCGGAAATCGCGGCGCGCGCCGTCTCGGCGGCGCAAATGGTGGGACTCGATCTGTGCGGTGTCGATGTGGTGTGCGAAAGTGTGCTCACTCCCTTGGAAAACCAGTCGGGCGGAGTGATCGAGGTCAATGCCGCGCCCGGTCTTCGCATGCATCTCCAGCCCTCGTTTGGCAAAGGCCGCCCGGTGGGCGAGGCGGTGGTTTCCACCATGTTCGACGAGCGCGAGAATGGCCGCATCCCGGTCGTCGCCGTGGCCGGCACCAACGGCAAAACCACCACCGTGCGCCTGATCGCCCACCTGCTAGGCCTTGCCGGCAAACGCGTGGGCATGACCAATTCCGACGGCGTTTACATCACCAACCAGCGCATCGACACTGGCGATTGCAGCGGCCCGCGCAGCGCCCGCAACGTGCTGTTCCATCCCGATGTGGACGCCGCCGTGTTGGAAACCGCGCGGGGCGGCATCCTGCGCGAAGGCCTCGGCTTTGACCATTGCGACATCGCCGTGATCACCAACATCGGCATGGGCGATCACCTCGGCCTCAATTACATCAGCACCGTCGAAGACCTCGCGGTGGTCAAGCGTGTCATCGTCCACAGCGTCGCCCCCCATGGCGTGGCCGTGCTGAATGCCGCCGACCCGATCGTCGCGGGCATGGCCGATGCCTGCCCGGGTTCCATCACCTTCTTCGCCCATGACCGCCACGAACGCGTGCTCGCCAATCACCTCGCCCAAGGCAAGCGCGGCGTGTTCGTCGATGGCGACGCGATCGTCGGGGCGAAAGGCAAACTCCGCTACCGCGTGTCGCTGAGCAACATCCCCCTCACCCGCAACGGCACCATCAAGTTTCAAGTCGAGAACTCGATGGCCGCCATCGCCGCCGCCTGGGGGCTTGGCATCTCATGGGAGAAGATCCGCCGCGGCTTGGCCACTTTTGTCAACGATGCAGCCACCGCGCCCGGTCGCTTCAATGTCTTTGCTCATCGTGGCGCCACCCTCATCGCCGATTACGGCCACAATCCGGACGCCATCCTGGCGCTGGTCCAAGCCGTCGAGAGCATGCCCTCCAACCGCCGCATCGTTGTCATCAGCGGTGCCGGCGACCGCCGCGATTGCGACATCCGCTTGCAGACGGAAATCCTCGGCGAGGCCTTCGACGAGGTGATCCTCTATCAGGATGACTGCCAGCGCGGCCGCGCCGACGGCGAGGTGATGGCCTTGTTGCGCGACGGCCTGACCAACGCCCGCCGCACCACCCGCACCGAGGAGATCCGCGGCGAGATGCTGGCGATCGACACCGCCCTCTCCCGCCTCCAGGCCGGCGACCTGTGTCTGATCCTCATCGACCGCATCGACGAGGCCCTCGCCCACATCGCCATGCGCAATGCGGAAGCTTGAGCGCGGGTGCACAGCGGCCATATTCGCGTGTTTGACCGCGATGTTGCCACCACACATCCATGCGGTATCAGCGATTCCCGCGAATTGCTCGCGCACGGGTGTTGCGGTCGCGAGCATTCGCCGGCCACCTTCATTTCCCTGCCTATCGGAAAACTCATCGATCCGGCCCGGAACCGCCGTCGGATCGGTCCGCAGAGCCGGAAAATGAGGGTTGGACCCGGATTGCAGGCCGCGTAGGATGCAAAGAAATGAAGAACGTCCTCCCATGTTTCTGGATACTGATTGCGGTAGTTTCAGCCTTCGCTGAAGGGGGCGAAACCGGAAAATCCACCCATCCCTTCGAGGTGACCTTCGTGAAGCGGCTTCCCGCCGCGGAGATCGCGCCGGTTTATGATCCGAAGCTGCCCGGCTATCGCTTCGACGCCGAGATCGCGACGGTCAAGATACGTCCGCTCGCCGGCAAACCGCCCGACAAATTGGTGATGCTGATCCGCACCTCGCCAGGCATGCCGCCGATGCTGGAGGGGTTCACCCTGCAAGCGCCCGACCGGAGCGTGACGACCGGGTTGAAACTTGCCTCCGAGGAAATCCGCTTCAACGCCACGCCTGGCAGGGCGGAGGTGAGGGCGCGCGAGTATTTTGAAGTGAACGTTGTCGGCCAGGACGTGCAGATCGTTTTTCTGCCGAAAGCCATGGGACTGCTCAAAAAAGAATGCACCGTCACCTGGGTGGATTGGTATAGGCACTGAAAAGGGAAGGCGCGGAAGACGGCATGCTTCCCGTTACATCGTTGGGTCGCCTGGAAATGCTTTTTTGAAACCAGTGGGCCAATCAAGCGGTATCCGTCTGGTCTTCCCCATTCGGGTCCATGCAAAAGAAAGGAACCTTGATCCCGCCCTCCAGTCCGCCCCGGGGCGAGTAACGGGGGAATGTCGCGCCGCCCGGATCCGTTGTTTCCCGGGTGGCGCGGCGCGTGGCTCATGGGATTGATCCACGCGTTCGCCATGTCTTGACGCGGCCCCCTCATCCGCAGGATGCTCCGCCCGCGATGAACGACACCACCCGCCCATTCTCCAGTCCGCTTGTTGACGGCCCCGACCGCGCGCCCAGCCGCGCGATGCTTTACGCCGTCGGCTTCAAAAAAGACGATTTCACCAAGCCCCAGATCGGCATCGCCTCCACTTGGAGCCAGGTCACGCCGTGCAACATCCACATCGACAAGCTCGCCATCGAGTCCGCCAAGGGCGTGGATGCCGCGGGAGGGAAGGGGATCATCTTCAATACCATCACGATTTCCGACGGGATTTCGATGGGCACCGAGGGGATGAAATACTCGCTCGTTTCCCGCGAAGTGATCGCCGACTCCATCGAAACGGTGGTCGGCTGCGAAGGCATGGACGGCTTCGTCGCGATCGGCGGCTGCGACAAGAACATGCCCGGCTGCCTGATGGCCATGGCCCGCATGAACCGCGCGTCCGTCTTCGTGTACGGCGGCACCATCCTTCCCGGCTGCGCCACCATCAAGGGCGAGCAAAAGGACCTCGACATCGTTTCCGTCTTCGAAGCCGTGGGCAAACACGCGAACGGCGAATACACCGACGAGGAGCTCGAAACCGTCGAGGCCTGCGCCATCCCCGGTGCCGGCTCCTGCGGCGGGATGTACACGGCTAACACGATGGCCAGCGCGATCGAAGCGCTCGGCATGTCGCTGCCCAACAGCTCCGCCCAGAACGCCATTTCCGACGACAAGATGCGCGACTGCTTCGATGCCGGTGCCGCCGTTCTCAACCTCCTCAAGCTCGGCATCAAGCCGCGCGACATCCTTACCAAGAAGGCTTTTGAGAACGCCATCACCGTGCTCATCGCGCTCGGCGGCTCGACGAACGCCGCCCTTCACATCCCCGCCATCGCCCACTCGGCGGGCGTGGACATCACCATCGATGACTTCGAGCGCATCGGCAAAAACGTCCCCGTCCTCGCAGACTTGAAGCCGTCCGGCAAGTTCGCCATGTCCGACCTCGTCGCCATCGGCGGCACCGTGCCGCTGATGAAAATCCTGCTCGATGGCGGCCTGCTCCACGGCGATTGCATGACCGTCACCGGCCGCACGATGGCCGAGAACATCGAGAAATTCTGCACGCCGTATCCCGCCGGCCAGGAAATCATCCGCCCTCTATCCAATCCTATCAAAAAGGACAGCCACCTCCGCGTGCTTTACGGCAATCTAGCCGAAGGCGGCGCGGTCGCGAAAATCTCCGGCAAGGAAGGCGAACTCTTCACCGGCCGCGCCCGCGTCTTCAATTCGGAGGATTGCGCCATGAAGGCCATTCTCGGCAAGGAAATCGTCAAGGGCGACGTGATCGTCATCCGCATGGAAGGCCCGAAAGGCGGACCCGGCATGCGTGAAATGCTCGGACCCACCAGCGCCGTCATGGGCATGGGCCTCGGCAAGGACGTCGCGCTCATCACCGACGGCCGCTTCTCCGGCGGCAGCCACGGATTCGTGGTCGGCCACATCACCCCGGAAGCGTTCCTCGGCGGTACCATCGGCATCCTCGAGGAAGGCGATTCTATCACCATCGACGCCGTCACCAACCGCATCGACGTGAACATTTCCGACGAGGAAATCGCCAAACGCAAAGCCGCCTGGACCCAGCCCGCGCCGCGCTACACCCACGGCGTGCTCGCCAAATACGCCAAGCTCGTCTCCACCGCCAGCGAAGGCGCGGTGACCGACAAGTATCTGTGAGAACGACACCGATGCCACTCCCTCCTTCCCACCCTAACGATCCCCTGCACGGCGTCACCTTGGAGACGGTGCTGCGGGCGGTGGTGGACCGTCACGGTTGGGAGCGGATGGCGGATCAAATTCCGATCCGCTGCTTCATGTTCGACCCGACGATCAAATCGAGCCTGACGTTTCTGCGGAAAAACCCATGGGCGCGCAAGAAGCTGGAGGACTGGTATGTCTATGACGCCCTCCGTGACCGCTCGACGTCCTGAAGAAGCGCTCAAGCCTCGGCCTCGGCGACGATGCGCGGGAAGACCGGGCTTGGCTTTTCGATGACGTGGCCGTCCGGCAGCAGGCCCCAGTGAAGGTCCGTTAGCTTGAAGTGGGTGAGGGCGGGGAGGTTGAGCTGGCCGGCGAGTTTGGCGGCGGCGTCCGGCAGGACGGGGGAGAGCAGGACGGTGGCGTGGGCGACGCTTTCCGCCAGATGATAGAGGACGGTGGTGAGGCGCTCCTTGTTCTCCGGGTTCTTGTTGAGCTCCCATGGCTTCATCCGCTCGGCGTATTGGTTGCAGTGGACGATGTGGCGGCTGAGCGCCTCGAGGCCTTTGGAGACGTCGAACTCATCCATCGCCGTTTGGTAGGCGGCGATGGATTCCTTCAGGGAGGCTTGCAGCGCGGTGTCGTCCTCGGTGAGCGGGCCGCCGTGCTGGAGCACGCCCGCGGTGAAGCGCTGGCTCATGTTGAGCGCGCGGTTGCAGAGGTTGCCGAGCTCGTTGGCCAGCTCGGTGTTGAAGAGCATGATCAGCCGGTCCATGTCGAAGTCCGAATCCTTGCCGGTGACGATGTCGCGGACGAGGTAGTAACGGACGGCCTCGACGCCGAACTTGTCCGCAAGTTCGTTAGGATCGACGACGTTGCCGGTGGACTTGGCCATTTTCTCGCCGCGGATGTTCCACCAGCCGTGGACGAGGAGGCGCGGCATCTGCGCGTCCGCGAAGCCCATGGCGTGGAGCATGCAGAGCCAGTAAATGCCGTGGGCGGGGATCAGGATGTCCTTGCCGATGATGTGGACCGGGCGGCTGTCGGCGGGCCAGAGCTTGGCGAAATCCGGCAGGCCCGCGTCCGGCGCGGCCTGATAGCCGGCGAACGAGATGTAGTTGATGAGCGCGTCGAACCAGACGTAGGTGACGAAATTCCCGTCGAAGGGAAACTCGATGCCCCATTGCAGGCGCTCCTTCGGGCGGGAGATGCAGAGGTCGATGCCGGAGTTCTTCTCCAGCGCGTTGAGCAGCTCGGCTTTGCGGAAGGCGGGGATGATGACCTCCGGGTTGCTCTCGATGAAATCCTTCAGCCAGTCGGTGTGCTCGCTGAGTTTGAAATACCAGTTCTCCTCCTCGATCTCGACGACCTCGCCCCACTCGGGGCCGAAGTTTCCGGCCTCGTCGCGGTCGCGCTCCTGGAGGAACTGCTCCTGGCGGACCGAGTAGTGGCCGGCGTGGGCTTTCTTGTAGAGTTGGCCTTGCTCCTTGAGCTCGGTGAGGATCCCGCGGACGCAGGCCTTGTGGCGCTCGTCGATGGTCTCGGCCCAGCCGTCGTATTTCACGTCGAGCTTCTCCCAGAGGGCGGAGAATTTACGGGTTGTGCGTTTGACGAATTCCTCGGGGGAAATCCCTTCCTTTTCCGCCGTCTGTTGGACTTTCTGGCCGTGCTGGTCCACGCCGGTGAGGAAATACACCTCATCGCCGCGGAGCCGGCGGTAACGGGCGATCACGTCGGCGAGGACCTTTTCATAGGCATGGCCGATGTGGGGCGAGCCGTTGGTGTAGTCGATGGCGGTGGTGAGGTAGAACATGGGAGAGGAATGTGTGAAAGCGGGAGGCGGAGAAAAGCAGAGCGGACCGGAGTGTGCAAGGCGGAGTGCAAGGCGTCGTCGGATACACCATCGAACCATGAAGCATCCCTTCTTGAACCGCCCTGGCGACTCGGGTTGTCCATTCGAGGCGGGCATCAATCTCCCGAAAATGCTTCTGGTTGGGCTGATTGCCTGTTGTGAAGCGACCGGAAGCCGCTAAAACAATCTTATGAACCGGCAAGAGGAGGGTGCTGCGGAGACCGATACGACTGTCGCGTCCCGTGACAGACGATGGATCGGGCGCCTGATCCTGAAATCGGCGCGCAGGGTGGCGCTTTTCGTGTTTCTGGTCACCATGGCATTCCTGGTGTCGCCCGCCTCTGCCAGGACGCCGCGCCCGCGCGTGGTCCCGAAGAACCCGCCAACTCAAGAGCCCGCACCCGCACCGGTTCCCACTCCCACTCCCACTCCCACGCCCGCGCCCACTCCCACGCCCGCGCCCACGCCCGACAAGCCTCCCGCAGCGGAAAAGCCGCAAGATGAGACTCAGGGTCAGGCACTGATCGCCGTTCTGAAGGCCCAGAACGATGCGCTCACCCGCCGCCTCACCCACCGCTTGGTGAACGGCGTAATGAAGAAGGAGGGGATGCCCAACGGCGCGGCGGGCATGAATCTTTACGCCTCATTCGACCACGAGGCGAAAACCTACACCCGCAACCCCGATCTCTGGGCACAGAATCTGGTCAGCCACCTCACCGGCGTCGCGCTCTACAATGATTTCGCCCAGGAATCCTATGGTGGTGTTTTGATCACCCCGAGGCACCTGCTTTTCTGTGCTCACGCCCACCCCCATGCCCATCAGACATGGGGCCCCAATCCCAACCGCCCCTCGCCCGTCCACCGGTTCCTGACGACCGCTGGCAGGCTGGTGGAAAGCACGCAGCTCCATCAGGCGCAAAGTTTCGGCACGTCCTTGCTGCCAGACCTCGAATCGGTGGATCTCTGCGTCGCCGTGCTGGACCGCGATCTTGAGGCGGAGGGTTTGAAAGTGCTGCCGGTATTCCCAAACGTCAGCGATGGCGACGTGTCCGCCGCGATGAAGTGGGCGAACCAGGAGAACCAGCCATTCGCATTCATCGGTGTCAGCCAGGGAACCACTCGCCCCACCAACTCCGAGCCACCCGAGCCGATCGCGAAATACCCCCGGAAACACCAGCGCATGTGTTATATCAAGGACAACCGGGACCCCGCGAACTCCAGGCCCGAGCGCGGCCCCTTTGCTGACTGGAACTATCAGGTTTGGGACGGTGACTCCGGCACGGCGACATTCCTGCTTCTGAAAAGCGTGCCGCACCTATGGATGATTCTCACCACTGCTCCGGGTAACGGCCCCCGCGTCGGCTCCCACATCGACCACGTCAACGCGTTGATTGCAGCCGCCGATCAAAACGCCGTGCTCCTGGGACGCCTCGAAAAACCAACCGGATACACCCTGCGCGTCGGCAAGCTCGAAGCCGCGCCATAGGTTCAGGCATCCTGCCCATGACGGGCGCTGCATCAAATGGTGCCGCGGACTCGAGAATCCAGGAGTGCTGGCGTCTAGCCAACGGTGTCTTCCGGCCCGCACGATGAAACGGGAATTTGGGTGGGACGCCCACGCTCAATGACCAAACTCTTCCCGGGCTTTCCTTCGATCATTTAACAATCTTCCCGCCGAGCGAGAGGATGCGGGCGTTGCCTTTGGCGGCCTCGGCCTCGGGGATGTTGCCGTCGCGGACATACATCTGGGAGAGGCTCGTCCAGGCGAGCAGGTCGTTGGGCTGGAGGGTGACGGATTGGAGGCCGCAGCCGATGGCTTCCTTGACGTGGCCCGTCTTGAGGAGCGCCATGCCGAGGGCGTGCCAGCCGTCGAAAAACCCGGGATCGAGCGCGACGCAGTTTCGATAGAGCGCGATGGCTTCTTCGAACTCGCCGACGGCGAGGTGGCCGTTGGCATCGTCGAAGAGGTCCTGGAGGTCTTCAGGCATGGAAGATGGACGCGGCGACCGGTGATCGCCACCACGGTCACTTTTTGTAGAGCTGCTCGACCTTGGCGGCCTCGGTGCGGGCGGTGATCCAGGAGGTGAAGGCGACGGTCTCGTTTTCGTTAGTCCGGGCGGTGACCTCGCTGTCGATGCGGGCGGCGGCGTTGGGTTCCTTGACGACCTCGCGCTTGGCGACGTGGAGGACGAAGGCGCGGTCCGATTCCGTGATAACCTCGGCGATAGAGCCGGGATCGACGTTGCGGGCGGCTTCAAAGAGGTTGGCGGGCTCGCTGGCTCCGTCCGGCTTGTAGGTGCTGATGATGGCGGAAAACGCCTTGGTTGTGGAGATCCCGGCGTCCTTGGCGGCATCGGCGAAGGATTTCCCGGCGGCCATCGAGGTCTTGATCTTGGTGACGGCTTCATTGGCCGCGGTCTTCATGGCTTCGGCGGCCTTTTCGGAAATGTATTGGGCGCGAGCGTCGGCGCGGGCTTCCTCGTAGGTTTTCGGCCGGGATTTCTCCTCGCCGTCGATGCGGGCGACGATCCATTGGTTTTCGCCGACGGCAATGGCCTCGGAGATTTTAGAGAACGGATCGGAGGTTTCCTTGATGAGGAAAAGCGCGTCGACGGCCTTGCCGCCGCGGCTGGAGGAGCGGAGACTCACATCGAGATCCTTGGGAGACGCGCTGCGCGGGAAGAGCTCGGTGGTTTTGACTTCCCAGCCGTTAGCCTTGGCGAGTTCTTCGAAGCCGGCGCCTTTTTGTTCTTCAAGCTTGAAGAGGAAATCATCGACGAGGGCGTCGGTTTCGAGCTGCTTTTTGCGGCGGGTATCGGCGAGCTCGGCGGCGCGTTTTGCTTTCTCTTCTTCCTTTTTCTTGGCGGCGGCCTTCTTCACCTCGTCGCTGGCGGCGGCATCGGCGATGGATTCGGGCGCTTCATCGGCCTTGACTTCCTCCGGCAGGGTCGGCGTGGCGACGATGTAGGTGAACTTGCGGCGCGGCTCGGTGGTGAACGAGTCGGAGATGGTCTCCCAGTATTTCTTGATCTCTTCTTCCGTCGGTTGGATTTTCTCTTCGAACGGAGTGAGCTCGAGCTTGGCGACCTCGCCGGTGATCTGTTGCTTTTCCAAGGCGAGGTTCTTGGCCACGGCGTCACGGTCCGGGCTGAGTCCGGAGCCGATGATGGCGTCGATTTTCTTGGAGGCGAGCACGTCGGATGCGAGTTCGCGCAGGTCCTTTTCGGTCATGCCGAGGCGGCCCATGCCTTTTTCGATGAAGTTCCGGTAGGTTTCCGGATCGAATTTCTTATCGGGTCCGGCGAAGACGCGGAGGGTCTTGAGGTAGGCGGAGATCTCCTCTTCGCCCGGATAAACGCCGAATTCCTCTTTCGCCTGGCGGAGGATCATCCGGCCGACGAAGAATTTCTCCGCGGCGTCGTCCTGGCTGGTCGCGCCGGTGGAGAGGCCCATCAGGAATTGATAGAGCCCGAAGTCGCCGGAGCGTGCGAGGGTGGAAGTGAGCTCGAAGGAGCCGGTGCCGAGGCTGCGGAACTCCTTGTCGTTGTAGGTGCGGCCGGCGATTTTGAGGATCGGGTGGCCTCCGCCCATGTTCCGGACGGAACTCGAATCGAGGAAGAAGAAGCTGATGAACAGGATCACGAAGACCACGATCATCAGGCCGGTGTATTTGCGGATATTCTCAATCATGAAATGGTAGGGCTTGCCGTTGCTGGAGGCGCGGGGAGTAAAGAGGGTGATTCCGGCGGCATCAATGGTAATTCGCTGCCGGGGCGCTGAGTCTCTCCATCAAGTCAGCCGTCTCAAGGCGAATTTTCGACTCATTTCGGCACGGTCCCGGGGAAACCCGCCGAGAATCCGGCTTGCCCGATCGTGCAAATCGAGGTTCCTTGGCGCACTTTATGAACTTTCGCTGGTTGAACGCGCTGCTTTGGGGGAATTCGGTGGCTCTGTCTTGGATGTGGGGGCTGGGGCTGTTTTTCAGCGTGCAGATGACTTTCATGTTCGGATTGCAGGGCTTGCTGATGTTCGCGATCCCCAACGCGCTCGGCCTGATGCTGTTCGGTTTCCTGACGCACCGCGTGGCGGAGAGCCACAGCGGCGGGCAGGAATCGCTGGCGATCTTCTTCGACAAGTTCTCCCGGCCTTTCCGGCTGATCCTCTACATCTATCAAATCGTGGCGCTGGCGCTGACGGTTTTCGCGCTGGTGAACTACCTGTTCATTCCGCTCAAGCTGGCGACCGGGCCGCTGCTGGGGCTCTATCTGTGCCTGATCGTCTTCGTGATCCTGGCGGCCGGTTGTTTGTTCGGGGAGGAATTCGGGATTCAGAAAATCAAGCTCAGCCACGCGATGCTCGGCGGCCTGCTGCTGGGCTGTGTGGCGGTGATTCTGATCGGCCTCGACCCGCTGGTGCCGGCGCCGTTCGCGTGGACCTCGCCGTTCCAGGACGAATGGCGCGGGGCGCGGTTCTTCGGCTACGCGATCCCGCTGGTGATCGGGTTGTTAGTCGGGCCGTGGCTCGACCTCCAGCACTGGCAGCGGGCGATCCAGATCCACCGCGAGAAAAGCTCGATCCGCGCGAGTTACTTTTTCGGCGGCTCGATCTTTTTCCTGATGCTGCTCTTCCACGGCTGTCTGGCGCTGTGGGTGATGACCGAGCACGGCGGGCACTTCGCCGAGTCGAAACTCGACGGCTTCAAATACGCCCACGACCTGGTGACCCAGTATTTCCAACGGAATTACAAGACCCTCGGCGGCGTGATGCCGCTGGCGTATTTCTCGTTCCTCGCCATCTGCGTGCTCACGACCTTGGACAGCGGCTACATCGCGTTGAAATGGTTCCTCGAGAAAAACGTCGAGAAGAGCGAGAACATGCTGATCTCGCTCATCCCCAAGCAAATCCTCGGCTCGCCGATTCCGACCTTCCTGCTGGTCGGACTGGTCACGCTCGGCAGCCTTCTCGCCGGCCTGGAGTTGGAGTATTTCATGGTGTTCTACGCCTCGTTTTTCGTCGGATACGCCGCGCTGGCCATCGCCCGCTGCTTCGTGCCGAACTCCCAGCAACCGCTGCCGCAGATCCGGATGTTCTCGATGGCGAGCATGTCGCTGGCGATCTTCGCGTTCGGTTATTTGAAGAGCGACACCGCGCTGCTGATCCTCGGCTCGATCCTGCCGCTGGCCTACGTCATGTGGCTCGTTTTCAACGCCGACCTGTTGCGCGTCGTCACCGAGCGGGCAGGGGAGGTGATCGAGGCTGCCGCCGAGATTCCCGCGCTCAAGGCCATCGCGAAGACCGTGCACGTGGCGGCCGCGTCCGACGTGGTGCCCCCCCAGGACCACCACGCGCTGGGCGGGCACTTCGAGGGCAAGTGGTTTGTTTACTCGATGATCGCGACCTATCAGGACACCAATTCCGTCGGCAATGTTTACTTCGGGATGTATGGCTTGTTCGTCGGCAAGACCCGCGAGCTGTTTTTCAACGTGGCGATGCCGGACTTCGACCTGAAAACCACCAAGTTCTACATCCTCACGCGTTCCTTCGAGCACAAGTTCGTGCGCGAGTCCCGCGAGTTCGACACCATCACGGTGAAGATCAAGGTGGCGGATTTCAACCGCAAGTTCTGCACGCTCGAGCACCAGATCTTCGGCTCGGAAAACGAGTTGCTAGGAAAGGGCAAGCAAAGCCTGCTGTTCGTCTCCTCCAAGGACTACGCGTTGCTGGACATTCCCTCCGAGGTATACACCGCCTTCATGAAATACACCTGATGGCTCACGGGCGGTAGAGGCCCTTTGTGGCGATCCATTCCGCGACCTCGGGGTCAAGCCACGGGTGGCGGGTTTCCCCTTTCGAAACCGCCTCGCGGATGGCGGTGGCGGACGCTGGGTGGCCGCCGGCGATGACGTGCAGCCGGCAGCCCTCGTGCGGCTGCGGCGTTTCCCCGCGGGCGAGGACGATGAACTCGACGAGCGCCGCGAGCCGTTCCGGGTTCTTCCAACGGGGAAGCGCGCTCCATTGGTCGAAGCCCATGATCCAGAACAGCCGGGCACCCGGAAACCGTCCCGCCATGGCCTCGGCGGTCTGATAGGAATAGGACGGGCCGGGCTGGCTGAGCTCGAAATCATCGACGACCGCCCACGGCAGGCCGACGGTGGCGAGGCGCAGCATTTCGCAGCGGTCCTCGCCGCTGGCAGGCATGCTGCCGGTCTTGTGCGGGGAGATCCGGCAAGGCAGGAAGCGGACCTCGTCGAGTTCCAGCGCGTCCCGCGCCAGCGTCGCCAGATGGATGTGCCCGCGATGGACGGGATCGAATGTGCCGCCGAACAGGGCGATTTTTCTCGGCGCGGGCATGACGGCCGGACGCTAGGCGGGATCGCCGCGCGATTCAAGCGTCGCCGCGCTTTACCGCAGGCCGGAAACATGGGCAGTTTCCCACCCGTGACCGATCCTTTTCAAATCCTGGGAATGGAACCGAAGCTGGTTCTATCCGACGACGCGCTGCGTGAGGCTTTCCGCGAGGCGGGCAAGCGGGCACATCCGGACGCCGGGGGCGGGGAGGGCGAGTTCGCCGCGCTGCGCGAGGCCTTCGCGGTGGTTTCCAGCCCGTCGCGGCGGCTCAGGCACTGGCTGGAGCTGCGCGGCACGCCGGGCGAACTCCGCGGCAGCATCGACAACTCGCTGATGGATTTGTTCGCCGAAGTCGGAGCCGTCACCCAGCTGGCGGAGTCGGTCATCCGCAAGCGCGACGAGGCGAAGTCGGCGTTGGTCCGCGCGATGCTGGAAGGGGAGACCCAAGTTTGCCGCGAGGCCGTGGAACGAGCGATCTTCCAAGTGGAAACGACGATCACCCGCGAGTGCGCGATTTTTCCGGAGTTGGAGAAATCAACGGCCCCCGATGGGCAAGCCGCCGCGAGAGCCGCTAGAAGCCTGGCGTTTCTCGAAAAGTGGCGGGCGGCCCTGCGCGCGTGTTTCGGCCGCCTGGTCTAGCAGAGGCGGGCGGACAAACCGCACGGCCCGGGAAACGTGCCAGGAGTGTCTCACGACATCTTCCTCCCCAGCGCCCCAAAGGTCATGCGCGTCAAGTTAAGGGCCAAGGAGCGGCGAAACGTGTTCGCCGATGTCCATGAGCTGGCAATGAGATGAGCGGATGCGCCGGACATTGGCTTTCCATGGGCGTCGGCGGACACGTTTCGCCGCTCCTTGAACCGCCCGTTTGTCGGCTTTTTGAGCAATCAGCCCTTAACTCGACGCGCATGCCCGAAGGTGCGCGCCGCACCGCAGGGGCGGCAATCCCTGACGACGTCATCTTTCTGGTGGCGATGGGGAAATCCCCGGCTTTGATTCCGTCATGGCCGACGTCTTCACTCCCGAAAAACGCTCCGCGGTCATGGCCCTGATCCGCGGGCGCGACACCAAGCCCGAGCTCGCGCTGCGCTCGCTGCTCCACCGCGCCGGCTACCGCTTCACCGTCCGCGGCCCGCTCAACCGCGCGCTTCCCGGCAGGCCGGATCTGGTCCTGCCCAGATACCGCACCGTCGTCTTCGTCCACGGCTGCTTCTGGCACGGCCATGCTAACTGTCCCGCCTTCCGCCTGCCCAAATCCCGCTGTGATTTCTGGCAGGCCAAGATCACCGGCAACCAAGCCCGCGACCTCCGCAACGAGGCCGCCCTCCGCGCCCTCGGCTGGCACGTCGTCACCATCTGGGAATGCGCGCTGCGGAAAAAATCCGACCGCTTGTGGCTCGCCAAGCGCATTCCCGCCCTCCTTCCCAGAGCCGGCACCGCTTGAGGATGCGCGTGGCTGCGGTGTCTCGCCGCAGACCGTCCAAGGAGCGTCTCGCTCCGAGTCATCCCCGGCAAGGCGGATCCGGCCCGGTCCGCCCTGACTCCCTGCGAGGGCGAAAATGCCAATGCTTCGCGCCTGGTGTTTCTCATCCCCCCACCTCCCGCCGCAGGCGAACTCCTCACTTCAACGTTCGATGTTGGGCGTTCGATGTCCGATGTTCCCCGCCGCCACCACCTGCAAGTTGCCCCGCGCCACGGATGCAACCCAGGGAACGGCGGAATCCGTCCGCCGATGCCAATGGTAAGGCGAATTGATGATCGGCTCTTCGACAAGAGTTTGGATCGGAAGTTCCGTTTGGACGGAATCGGGAGTCGGGCTGGCATGATTATGAGTTCCCTTGAATGCGTTTCACTTCCTCATCGAAGTCGGACCGGTATTCCAGATCCTGCTGTTTGCGGAATGTTTCGTATTCCGCCTCCGCCTTGATCCGGGCATCCTCGGCGCTGATTTTCCCGCTGTCCATGAGGATCGGGTAGTTTGAAAGCTCCAGAAAATTATGCAGGAAGCCGACCCAATCGCTAATCTTCATCCGGATGCCGCGTTTGGCCCGATTTTCGGCGAGTTCCAGATAGGCACTCACAATCCGGTTGATTTCATCGATGTGCGCCGTGTTGAGGTAGTTTTTCGCCACCGTGATGTCTGACTTCTGGACTTTTCCCTGTGGCGAATTCTTCCAAGATGTCAGACCCATGTGGTTCTTTGTCGCATCCGCCGATCCATAGATCTGCTCAGCAGCGGTCTTGCCGGTGATCGCCCAATGGGTATCCTGAATACCGCGTGCTCGATTCCTAGGAATATCCCCAGCGATAAACAGGCTCCCATATTGGTGGCGGCGGAAAAGCGAGCGATTGAGCATGGATTTTACCCAGAAAGTTAACCCGGCGCTGGAAAATGATCGGATTGAAACGAATTGGATTTGAGCCTCGGTCCAGATTCGGTCCTAGATAGTCTCCGCCCATGCACAAAAACGATCATTCAAAAATTCCAATTATCGACCTTTTTGCAGGACCCGGAGGTTTTCCCTCGTCAGTGAGGCGCTTTTTCATGAGGCGCCAATAGACTTGGGGATTCAGGATTGGATTTTCGGGAAGTAGCGGACGTGCGGGAAGTCTTTGAAATCGGCGTCCTGGGTCCAGAGGGTGGAATTTTGATGGCGGGTGGTGGCGTAGATTAAGGCTGCGCCGGGCTCGGTGCGGCGGAAGCGGAGGACGAGGCGGTCCATCTTCTTGAGGAGCTGGCCGATTTCCGCGAAGCGGGGGCAGGTGGCGAAAAGTTTGATTCCTTGGGGCATGGTGAGAATAGGAGTTGAAGTGAAAGCGTTTCGGAGTCAGTTTGCAGGCATGGCGACATTGACGATTCGAAATCTTCCTGAGGATCTGCATGCAGTGCTGAAGGAGCGGGCGCGGAAGAACCGGCGCAGTTTGAACCAGGAGGTGATCGCGGAATTGTCCGCCGTCCCCGTCGCCATGGATGACGCGGCGCGAGTGGCGGCGTCCCGGGAGCGGATGCGGCAGGTCACTGCCGAGATCGACGGAATCCGCAGCCGAATGACCGGCTTCATGAGCGGCGAGGAGATCGACGCCGCTATTGAGGAGGGAAGAAGGTGATCGTGGTCGATTGCACCGTCCTTGGTGACCATCTTTTCGGAGATGCTGCGGCAAGAGAGTCTTCTCAGGCTCTCGTGGAACTGGAGCCGGAATGGATCAGTCACGGACTGGTTTTCTACGAAATTGGAAACGTGGCGTGGAAGTGCTCGAAGTTCGGACAAATCGACCGGGAAGATGCGGAAACGGCACTTGGGAAAGCGGGCGGGCTTCTGATGGAGATCGAGCGGGACTTGGACTTTCCGGGAATCTATCGATTGGCGGCGGAAACCGGACTGACGTTTTACGATGCCTCCTACGTCTGGCTGGCCCGCTCGCGAGGCTTGAAATTGCGGACACGGGACAAAGAAGTGCTGCGAATCTGCCCGGACGTGGCCGTGAGGATGCCCTAAGGCAGGGGATGGATTGGACTGGATGAGGCGAAGGAGTTGCTCGGTACCGACTACGTCGGTCATGCGTTGTTTGCCGTCGGCGGCAGGAGTAGAAACCTATCGGGAGACAGTTTGTCCCCCCGATAGGAAATTGGGTGGAAGTTCAGGCGGCGGGGGTGAGGTCGTAGTCGGCGAGGGCGGTGGTGAGTTTGCCGTGGAGGAGTCGGGACTTGGCGATGAGCTTGGTGTCCCGGAGGCGCTGCCAGGTGCTGAGCGAGAGACCGATCTGGGCGGAGCTGGGCGTTACGAAGGGTTAAGTGGTCGTCTGGGCGATCTAAGCGGTAGTTGCGAGGGGTGAAGGTGATGGAGAAAGCGGGAACTATCTGATTCATCCGATGAGATGAGCTGCCGGATAGAGTCTTCCACACACCCGACCTCAGCGCGGAGGCGTCTCGCCTCTTTCCTGTCAGATCCGGGCGAGACGCCCGGACAACGGACTGGAGCGAGACGATCCAGCCACGTTTTCACCCTCCCCCTCATTCACCGTTCGATTCGTTGGATCATCTTCCGTTCCAGAAACTTCTTCCGCGACTTCAAAATCCGCTCCACGGGAATCCTGAATTCGCGCTCGCCCTCGCTGTCAGCCGTCGACTCCCCGCCGCCGACGGCCAGAAACAGTCCCGCCATCGCCCGGTTGTCCGGCATCACGCTCGCCCAGAATCCCCTGATCCCGCGGCGCTTGGCCACCGTCGCCAGCTCGCCGAGCAAATACCCCGCGATTCCCAAGTGCCGGGTCCCCTCATGGACGATGAAGGCCACTTCCGCGCTCTTTCCGTCCGCATCGAGAAAATAACGGCCGATCGCCCGCAGCTCCTGCTGGCCGCGATGCTCGGCGAAAATCCCCAGCGCGACGTCTTTCGACTGGTCCACCGCGGCGAGCTTGTAAGCGGACTCGCCCGTCATCTTGTCGCGGACGTAGCCATAGCGCAGGCGGACCGTCTCCGCGTCGTGCGAGTAGAAAAACTCCTGCAAGATCCGCATGTCGCTCGGGTGCAGCGGGCGCAAAAACAGCCGCGTCGTTTGAAACAGGACCCAGCCGGTTTCAATGTCGTCCATCCCCCGCCCCGAGCCAGGCATCGTGAAAAACTTCGGCAACCACCCGCGGCCATGAGCGCCGGCCAGCAACGATTCCCGGTGATCTGGGTGGGCGATTTCCACCAGCCTCGCCACCCGTTCCCGGATGCTGCGGCCGTGCAGATGCGCCACGCCGTATTCCGTGACCACGTGATGCACGTCCCCCCGCCCGGTGCAGACGCCGCTGCCGGATTCCAGCCCCGCGACGATCCGCGAGCGCCCGTCCTCGTCAGCGGTGGAGGTCAGCGCGATGATAGGCCGCCCCTGTTTGCTGCGGCCCGCGCCCCGGATGAAATCCTGCAACGCGCCGATCCCGCCGTAAAACCGGTGCCCGCTCGAATCCCTAACCACCTGTCCTGTCAGATCGATTTCCCGCGCGCCGTTGATCGCCACCATCCGCTGGTTGCGCGCGATCCGGCTTGGATCGTTCACCCAGTCGCTCGGGTGCAGCTCGACGTCCGGATTGCCGTCCACGAATTGATAGAGCTTGCGGCTGCCCAGCACATGGCTGGCGATGATCTTGCCGGGCAGATAGCTCTTCATCGAATGATCCACCGCGCCGCAGCGCACCAGCTCCATCAGCGCGTCGTTGAACATGCCCGTGTGAATCCCGAGATGGCGGTGTTTCCGCAAGGCACGGACGACCGCTTCCGGGCTGTTGCCGAGGCCCGACTGGATCGTCGAGCCGTCCTCGATGAGCTGCGCCGCATAACGGCCGATTCGCTCGTGGCGCTCGTCGAGAATCGCCCGCGACGCTTCCGGCAGGACCGCGGAATGCTCGATGAACCAAGCGATCTTGCGGGTGGAAATCAAAGTGTCGCCGCAAGTCCGCGGCATCTTCGGGTTGATCTGGGCGATCACCGTGCGCGCGCATTGCACCGCGGATTTCACCACATCCACGCTCACCCCGAGCGAGCACCAGCCGTCCGCGTCCGGCGGGCTCACTTGGATCAAGGCCACGTCCAGCGGTAGCGGTCCGTTTTTGAAAAGCGAGGCCACCTCGGACATCGCGCACGGTGTGTAGTCCGCCTGCCCGCGTTCCACCGCCTCCCGCAGTGATGGAGTTAGATAGAACGAATTCGTCCGCAGCACCTGCTCGTATTGCGGGTCGATCCACGGCGTCTCGCCGAGCCCGTGGATGTGGACCAGCTCGACGTCCTTGAAATTTCCGGCCGATTCCAGCATCGACTTCACCAAGGCGAACGGCACCGAAGCCCCGCCGCCGAGGAAGACCCGGCTCCCCGGCCTGATCAGCCGGGGCCAATCACTCGCAAGCAATGGTTTCACGCGGGCGACCCTGACAAACTTCCGAGCCGATTGCGCGGTTTTTTTCAAGCCTCACTCTCCGCGTTGCCCCCGTCCGGAAAACCAGCAACTTTCCCTGCCTTGCATTCCGGCCAAGTCTCGCCAATTTCCCCGCATGCCCATCGCGCCCAAGCCAACCAGCGCCCTTCTCATCGTCGGTCACGGTTCCACCGAGAATCCGGACTCCTCGACGCCCTACTTCGAGCACGCCGAAGAAATCCGCAGCCGCGGCCTGTTCGCCGAGGTCCATTGCTGCTTCTGGAAGGAAGAGCCTTCGATGCGCGAGGCGATTTACATGATCGATTCGGATGAAATCTACGTGGTCCCCGATTTCATCAGCGAGGGCTATTTCACCCAGGACGTCATCCCCCGCGAACTCCAGCTCACCGGCCCGACCACCGTTGTCCGCGGGAAAACCTTCCATTACTGCCTGCCAGTCGGCGTCCACCGCTCGATGACCGACCTGATCCTGAGGCGCGCCAAGGAAGTCGCCGCCGGGATCGATCCCGCCGCCACCACCCTGATCATCACCGGCCACGGCACCGGCCTGAACCAGAATTCCACCAAGGCGATCCGCGACCAGGCCGACCTGATCGCCGCCTCGGGCGCCGGCTACGCCGCCGTGCTTGACGCCTACATGGAAGAGCCGCCGTTCGTCGCCGAGTGGGACAAAATGTCGGACACTCCGAACGTGGTCGTCGTGCCGTTTTTCATCTCGGACGGACTCCACTCCTATCAGGACATTCCGGTGCTTCTCGGCATGGAGGACGAGGTCGGAGCGGCCGCCAGCCAGCGCGAGGTCTTCCGCCACAACCCCCACCACCTCCGCGGGAAGACGCTTTACTACACCTCCGCCATCGGCACCGAAAGGCTGTTGGCGGACGTGATCCTCGACCAGATTTCGGATTTTGACAAAATCCACAAACCGCTCTGACAAAACTCATCCCATTCCACATATGTCCCTCGCCACCCAGCTCCGCGACTTGCTCCGATCCGGCATCCACCGCATCGGCGAACTCGAAATCCTAACCGATGTTCACGACCTTCCTTACGTGATTTGCCACATGGCGGATGCCGGGCTTTCCACCGAGCCCGACTTCGGCGGACTGGACGTCCACGAAGGTCCGGCCGACGCCCGCGACCTCTCGACTTACGCCGAAGACGGGACTTACCGCTTCACCAAAGGCCAGACGAATCTGAAGCGCGGCTGGGTGATGGTTCTCGAAAACGAGAAGGACCTCCTGCTCGCGCTCGATCAATTCTATCCGGCCTGCGCCGGCCTGTTCATCGCCCAGCAAGGCGGCACGCTGGAAATCGAAACCCTGCGCGACAAGCTCAACCGCCAGACCGGGATGTATCGTTTCGCCCGCTCGATTAGCGATGCCGGGGCGCAGAAACTCGTCCAGGAAATCTGCGGCCCCGCCCACCAGTGCGCGAAGAAAATCCTGTGGCGGCTCGATGCGAACACGTCGCTCGACGACAGCGAGGCGAGCCGCTTCAACGGCATCCCCGGCGGTCTACCCGAATCCGAGGCGATTCCCCTGCTTTGCCGCGAGGCGTGCAACCACTTCGTCGCCGAATGCCGGAAAGCGGCAAAAGCCGAGTTCGAGGCGAAAGCCGCCGGAGCCTGATCTCAAGCCTTCTGCTTGAGCAAATCGCGGATCTCGGTGAGAAGTTTTTCCTGAGCGCTCGGCTCGGGAGCCGCCGCGGCCGCTTGTTTTTCCGTCAGCGCCTTGGCTTTGTTGATCGCCTTCACCACCAAAAACATCACGAACGCCACGATGACGAAGTTGATCCCGATGGTGATGAAATTCCCGTAAGCGAACACCGCCCCCTGCTTTTTCGCCTCAATGAGATTCGTGGCGGTGACCTTGTCGGAGAGTGCGACGAACTTGTTCGTGTAATCCATGCCGCCCGAAATCTTGCCGATGAGCGGCATGATCAGGTCCTCGATGAATGCGGTGGAAAGCTTGGTGAACGCGGCTCCCATGACGAAGGCCACGGCCATGTCGATGAGGTTTCCTTTGAGGGCAAATTCTTTGAATTCCTTGAACATGGCTGTTTGGGGGTTAAAAACCGAGCCGCATAGATAGAAGATCCACGTGGGTTCGCCAAGGTATTTCTGCCTCGCGTCCCACTTGAAACTTGGCAGACCGCCCCCTTCCCATGAGCCTCCTGCCAATGGCCACGCCGAATTCCCAAGCCCTCCGCCGCCTCCTCGCCGATGTCGGAACGGTCGATCAAGTGGGCATCGACGAGCGCGTCGCCAAATACGCCACCCGCAGCATCAAGAAGCACGCCAAGGTTTTCGGCCTCAAACTCGCGACGACGATGGTCGATTTGACCACGCTCGAAGGCAAGGACACTCCGGGCAAAGTCGCCTCGCTCTGCCAGAAAGCCCTCCGCCCGCACGACGACACGGACATCCCGCCGACCGCCGCCGTTTGCGTCTATCCGTCGATGGTGAGGCACGCGGACAAACATCTGCGAGGCACACCGGTCAGGATTGCCTCCGTCGCCACCGCATTTCCCTCCGGCCAGGCACCGCTCAAAACCCGCCTCGCCGAAGTCCGCGCCGCCGTGTCCGACGGAGCCGACGAGATCGACATGGTCATCAACCGCAGCGCCTTCCTCGCCGGGGAACTCCAGCTCGTCCAAGACGAAATTTCCGCCGTGCTCGAAGCCTGCGGCGACCGCACGCTCAAGGTGATTTTGGAAACCAGCGAGCTCGAAACCTACGACAACATCCGCGCCGCCTCGTTCCTCGCGATGCAAGTCCTGCGCCCCGGCGATTTCATCAAGACCTCCACGGGCAAGACCAATTCCAACGCCACCCTCGGCAACAACCAGGTCATGCTCGAAGCCATCCGCGACCACTTCCTCGCCACCGGCATCGAGATCGCCATGAAACCCGCCGGCGGCATCCGCACCGCCAAACAGGCGCTGCATTTCCTCGTCGCCGTCAAGGAAACCCTCGGCGACGCGTGGCTGACCAACACCCGCTACCGCTTCGGGGCCTCCGCCCTGCTCAACGACCTCGTCCGCCAGCTCGTAAAGGAAAAGACCGGTGCCTATCAAGCGCCTTACAACTTCTCCGAATCCTCGTCAGCCTACTAGGAAACAGGTCTTATAGGACCCATACGACCTATCACTCTCATGCCCGCCAAGAAATCCACCCGCCCCGCCGCCCGCGAACTGCTCTTCGGCGATCTCTGGGAATACGATCCCGCGCCGGAATCTGCGCCGGCCTTTATCGAGCCGCGTTACGGCCTCTTCATCAACGGCAAGTTCTTCGCGCCCAAGACCCGCAGATATTTCGACTCCATCAGTCCGCGCAACGAGGAGAAGCTCTCGGAAATCGCCGTCGCCGGAGCCGCCGATGTCGATGCCGCCTATCAGGCCGCCGCCACCGCGTTCACCTCATGGAGCAAACTCCCCGGCACCGAACGCGCGAAATATCTCTTCCGCATCGCCCGCCTGCTGCAAGACCGCGCCCGCGAGTTCGCCGTCGCCGAGACGCTCGACGGCGGCAAGCCGATCAAGGAATCCCGCGACTTCGACGTGCCGATGGCCGCCGCCCACTTCTTCTATCACGCCGGCTGGGCGGACAAACTCGGCTACGTCACTCCGGGCCGCACGCTCGCGCCGCTCGGCGTCGTCGGCCAGGTCATCCCGTGGAATTTCCCGCTGCTCATGCTCGCGTGGAAAATCGCCCCCGCCCTCGCCACCGGCAACACCGTCGTCCTCAAGCCCGCGGAAACCACCTCCATCACCGCGCTCAAGTTCGCCTCGATTTTGCAAGATGCCGGACTGCCACCGGGCGTCGTCAACATAGTCACCGGCGCGGGCGAGACCGGAGCCGCCGTGGTCGACCACCCGCTCGCCGCGAAGATCGCCTTCACCGGCTCCACCGAAGTTGGCAAATCCATCCAGCGCGCGCTCGCCGGAACCGGCAAGCGCCTCACCCTCGAGCTCGGTGGCAAGGCGGCCAACATCGTCTTCGAAGACGCCCCGCTCGACCAAGCCGTCGAAGGCATCATCAACGGCATCTTCTTCAACCAGGGCCACGTCTGCTGCGCCGGATCCCGCCTGCTCGTCCAGGAATCCATCGCGGAAAAAGTTCTGTCCAAACTCAAGATCCGCCTCAAATCCCTCCGCACCGGCGACCCGCTCGACAAGAACACCGACGTCGGCGCCATCAACTCGCAAGCCCAGCTCGACCGCATCCGCGAGCTCGTCGCCTGCGGAGTCGCCGAGGGCGCGGATCTCTACCAGCCCGCCTGCGAGCTCCCGGAAAAAGGCTTCTACTTCCCGCCCACCCTGTTTTCCAACGTCGCCATGAGCCACCGAATCGCCCGCGATGAAATTTTCGGCCCGGTGCTTTCCATCCTCACCTTCCGCACGCCCGAGGAAGCCATCGAAAAGGCCAACAACACTTGTTACGGCCTCAGCGCCGGCGTCTGGACCGACAAGGGCTCGCGCATTTTAAAAATGTCCAACGAGCTCAAGGCCGGCGTCGTCTGGGCGAACTCTTTCAACAAGTTCGACCCCGCCTCGCCCTTCGGCGGCTACAAGGAATCCGGCTTCGGCCGGGAAGGCGGAAAACAAGGACTGCTCGACTATGCAAATCTGATATAGGTCGTATAAGACCTATAGGACCTATAATACCCATGCTCAAAATCACCAAAACCCCCAAGTGCTACGTCGGCGGAGCCTTCATCCGCTCGGAGAGCGGACGCGTCTATCCGCTCACCGACGCCAGCGGCGCGTTCTTCGCGAACACCCCGCTCTGCAGCCGCAAGGATTTGCGCAACGCCGTCGAAGCCGCCGCCAAGGCCGGTCCCGGCTGGGCCGCGCGCAACGCCTACAACCGAGGCCAGATCCTCTATCGCCTCGCGGAAATGCTGGAAGCCCGCGCTGCGGAAATGTCCGACGCCATTTCCCTGCCCGGCATTTCCAAAAAAGAAGCCGAGCGCGAGGTCCGCGCCAGCATCGAGCGCATCGTCCACTACGCGGGCTGGACGGATAAATACCAGGCCCTGCTCGGCAGCGTGAACCCGGTTTCCTCGCCCCATTTCAATTTCACCGTCACCGAGCCGATGGGCATTATCGGCATCGTCGCACCGGACGAGGCACCGCTTCTGGGCCTGCTCTCGCTCGTCCTGCCCGCCATCACCGGCGGCAACACCGTCGTCACGCTCGCCTCCGCCACACAGCCCTATCCGTCGATCCTGTTGGGCGAGATGCTCGCCACCAGCGACCTGCCCGGCGGAGTCGTCAATCTCCTCACCGGCCGGCGCGACGAGCTCATCCCGACCTTCGCCACCCACGCCCATCTGCGAGGGCTCGCCGCCGTCGCTAACTTGGAGGAACGCAAAATCCTCCAAACCGGAGCCGCCGAAAGCGTCAAGCGCCTCAAGCTCATACCCGCGGAAATCCCCACCGACTGGTTCGCCGAAAAAGCCCAGGGCCTTTACGAAATCCGCGACCACCTCGAAGCCAAAACCACCTGGCACCCCGTCGGCGCGTAATTCGCGCTTGTTCGAAATTCCATCCGGTCTACCCATCCCGCATGCCCGACGCCGTTTACGTCCATGATGCCTTCGCGAGAATCGCCGACCGCTACGTGCTCACCAATCACGTCCTGAGCTGCGGCATGGACATCTGGTGGCGCAAGGTCGTCACCGCCCGCATCCGGAAATGGAAACCGGCGCGCTTGCTCGACGTCGCCAGCGGCACCGGCGACCTTGCCTTGGAAATCCAGGACGAGTGCCCGCAATGCGAGGTCATCGCCTCCGACTTCTGCGCGGAAATGCTCGCCCACGCCGCCAGCCGCGGCATTGCCAAGACCATCGTTGCAGACGCGTTGCAGCTCCCTTTCAAAGACGCCGGATTCGACGTCGTCACCGTCGCCTTCGGCCTGCGCAACATGGCCGACTATCCGGCAGCGCTGCTCGAAATGCACCGCGTCCTCAAGCCCGGCGGCCGCCTCGTCATCCTGGATTTCTCCCTGCCCGACGGCATCCTGCGCCGCCCTTACCGATGGTATCTCCACCACGTCCTGCCGCACATGGCCGGCTGGCTAACCGGGCAGAAGGACGCCTACGAATACCTCGGCGGCTCGATCGAACAATTCCCATCCGGCAAGGCGATGACGGACCTGCTGGAAACCTGCGGCTTCGGACAAACCGACTTCACTCCGGTCACCCTCGGCGTCGTGACCATTTACGAGGGCACCCGCTGACTCGAAAAATTTGCGCTTCCAACTTCAAACCCACCGTCGACATAACCCAAATTCCTGACTCGCTCCCACATGATAACCAGTTCTGCGTTTCACGGGGCTTTCTTTCTCAAAACCCGTGGAGCCCTAGTGCACCGTTTCCTTAGTGACTGTGCGTTTGGATTTGATAAGACTTAGTTAGTTGAATGATCCGCCGCAGTTTCTCAGGACCTTTCGTCCAGACAAACGGGCCGCAGGTCTTATTATGTTCGCTCACGAAGTCTTTGAGGAACCGGACAAGCTTCTTGTTAGATCGGTGCACGGATTGCTGGAGTCCTTGACGCGTCAAAATCGAGAAAAAACATTCCGCAAGATTCACCCAACTCGCATGAGTGGGTGTATAGTGGAAGCTCACCAATGGGTTTCCCTCCAGCCCCTCCTGG
>NZ_JBIKBQ010000037.1:0-31765 GCF_058122085.1 Luteolibacter sp.
TTCTGCATGCAGGACTTCTACGCCACCGAGAGTGCGTTCCTGAGTGTGTGCTTCACCTACAATCTGCTGAGCCTTTACCAACACGCCAGCGCCCCGGAGCAGCGCAAAGCAGGCTTCAAGCGCCCCGCCACGTTACGCGCGGCGGTTTTCATTGGCGGTGCGTTATTGGGGAATCGGAGCCGCACGCCCGTGCTTTACATCGCCCAAAGTTGGGGTGGTCTCGAAAAGCATAAACCGCTGCTGGACAACATTTCACAATGGCCAGGAGCAACTTCGCCGAAGTTGCCGCCCGAGCCACCTAGAGATGAGACAGCAGGCGGCGGACCCGAGCAAAAACACTGCGCCGCTTAGCCCAAAATCATCCAACTTCGGTTTTCGGATTGAAACGTGCGGGGCCGGGGAAAAGGGGAGTTTGGGGAGGGCTGAAACGCCGAAGGGAGGAATGCTCGCAAGACGCCGGGATTTGGCTGAATCCGGAGATTTCACGGCGGCTTTCATTCGCCGCGAGCGTAGCTGGCCGGGCCGCATTGCCAAGAATTGGTTGGGCGGCGGTTTTCAAAGGCACATTGATCCGGGATGGACGCGCAGGTCGTGGGAGTTGTAGCTTCTCGCGTGCTTCCGTGGTTTTCCAACAATTGCTTCCCGCTCTACCTCGCGCCGATGGCCGGGGTGACCGACGTGATTTTCCGCCAGATCTGCAAGGAGCTCGGCGCGGACGTGATGGTCACCGAGTTCGTCTCGGCGGAGGGCATCATGCAGGCGGACGAGCGGACGCGGAAATACACGGAGTTCACCGACGAGCAGCGGCCGGTCGGCGTGCAGCTGTTCGGCGCGGACGGCGAGCGGATGGGCGAGGCGGCCAGGAAAATCATCACCTGGAAGGAGCCGGATTTCATCGATATCAACTTCGGCTGCCCGGTGAACAAGGTGGTCGCGCGCAATGGCGGCTCGTCGCTGCTCAAGGACTGCCCGATTCTGGCAGCCGTCGCGTCCGGAGTGGCGAAAGCGGTGGGCGACCAGGTGCCGGTGACCGCGAAGATGCGGATCGGCTGGGATGAAACCTCGATCAACGCGGTGGAGGTCGCGAAAATCCTCGAGGACTGCGGTATGCAGGCCATCGCCGTGCACGGCCGGACGCGCTCGCAAGGCTACGGCGGCGAGGCGAACTGGGAGGTGATCGACGCGGTGGCGCGGGCGGTGAAAATCCCGGTCATCGGCAACGGCGACATCACCTGCGGCGCGGACGTGCTGCGGCGGCGGGCGGAAACCGCGGTGTCCGGCGTGATGATCGGCCGCGCGGCGATGCAGAATCCGTGGGTGTTCCGCGAGGCGAAACATTTCCTGGAAACCGGCAGGCTGCTGCCGGACGTGCTCGTCGAGGAGCGCTGGGAGTTGGTCATCCGGCATTGCAGGCTGGCGGTGGAAAGCCGCCGGAATGGTAATGAAAAGCAGACGCTCACCGCCATGCGCTCGCGGCTGATGGCGTATTGCAAGGGGTTTGCCGGCGCCAAGGAGCTGCGGCAGAAGCTCTGCCAGGTGACATCGGTCGCGGAGGTCGAGGACCTCGCGGCGCTTTCGCTCGGCAAGGTCGAGCTGGCGGAATTGTGATGGCCGGTCTCGCGGCGGTCGGCGAATTTAACGGCTTGCCGGGTGTGCTGGAAATCCCATGGTCTCCACTGCAACATGCCCGTATTTTTCCTGATCATCGCCTGCGCCTTATGGGGGCTGAGCTTCCCCCCTGATGAAGGTGCTTAATGTCGAGCAAGCGGCCCGCATGCCGGGCGTTTCGAGTTTGTTTCTCGCCGCGTGGCTGCAAGTCGCGCGTTTCGGACTCGGCGTGGCCATCCTTGCGCCTTTCCTGATCGGACGGAAATTCCCGACCCGCCTTGAAATCCGCCAGGGCCTCGTCATCGACTTCTGGGGAGGCAGCGCGATGTGGTTGCAAGCCGACGCCCTCGCCTACACCGAGGCAGGTCTTATCTACACCACCGAGCCGGCCTTCACCGCGATCTACGTTTTGTTTCTGCCAGCCATGCTCGGCGAGTTCATCGGCGGCAGCTATCCTAACGAACATCTTTCCACACAGCTTCTCGTCGGCGGATCGCTGATCCTCGTGGCAAACGTGCTGATGCAGTGGAAACGCCCGCCCCATCTGCCCCCGGCCGGCCCGGTCCCGTGAGCGCTTGCGATCCGCACGCGGTTCAGAACGGCCAGATGATCGGGATCAAGAGGCAGGAAACCACCCAGCAGATGGCATTCAACGGGATGCCGACCTTGAGGAAATCGCTGAAGCGGTAACCGCCCGGACCATAAACCATCATGTGCGTCTGATAGCCCATCGGCAGCGCGAAGGCGGTCGATGCGGCCACCGTGACGGCCATCAGGAAGGGCCG
Source organism: Luteolibacter sp. (assembly GCF_058122085.1). NCBI lineage: Bacteria > Pseudomonadati > Verrucomicrobiota > Verrucomicrobiia > Verrucomicrobiales > Verrucomicrobiaceae > Luteolibacter > Luteolibacter sp. Next base: position 2,394 of record NZ_JBIKBQ010000037.1, read on the forward strand.
CGGACTCACGCCGATCTCTTGGGCAAGGGTGAAGACAATGGGCACCAGCATGACGGCGGTGGCGTTGTTTGAAAGAACCTCGGTGAGGCAGATGGTCAGCAGAAAGACGAGCCAGAGCAGGACGATCGGCAGGTTTTGAGGCGAAACAAAATGCTCGGTGAGATCCACCAAGGCCCGCGCCAGCCACTCGGCGGTGTGGGTTTCCTTCATGGCCATCCCAAGTCCTAGCAGGCCGTAGAGCATCAGCAGCACCTGCCAGTCGATGCTGGTGTAAGCCTCGCGCGGCGTGATGATTTTCATCCATAACAGCAGCAGCGCGCCGACCATCGCCGCGTAGTGGATCGGGATGATCGGGATGGCGGGGAAAAAGCCGTGCAGGACATCCGTCAGCGTGGCGGTGAGCACGACGCCGATGAGAACGGCCCACGACCAGATCACGTGCGGCGTGACTTTCTTGACGTGGACTTCTGCGGGCAGATCCTCCGGCGAATCGGTGAGGATGAAGTCGCGCGTGGCGTCGAGCGCGTCGAGGTTGTTGAGCGCGGTGATGACCAGCAGGGTGTCGCCGACGTCCAGGGAAAGCTCGGCGATGCGACTGGTGATGTTGACGCCGTTGCGATGGAGGGCGAGCACCACGCAGTTATAAGTCTGGCGGAAATCGGCTTCGGCGAGGGTCTTGCCGAGCAGCGTGGACTCGTCGCGGACCACCAGCTCGGTGACGATGCCGTCCACGGTCGAAAGCACCTGCGCGCCGATGGATTGGAACAGCGTGTCGGGCTTGGCCGCGCCTCCGCGGCGGCGGTGGATGGCGACGAGAAAGCGGTCGTTTTTCTCCACCACGATTTTCGACAAGGGAATCATCAACCGCGCGCCCCGGCGCCGGACTTCCATCACGTGGATGCCGATGGCGCGGTCCGCCAGCGGAGTCTCGGCGAGCGGCTTGCCCACGAGAGGAGAATTTTCACCGATGAGAAGATGATAGAGAGGCGAGGTGCGGCTGTCGATTTCCAGCGCGCCGGTGATGGACGAGCGGGCGGGAATCAGCTTGGGGCCGAAAATCGTCAGGTAGGCGATGCCGCAGATGGCGAGCGGAATCCCCAGCGGCGCGAGTTCGAACATCGTCATCGGCTTGATCCCCATGTCGCGGAGGGTGCCGTTGACGAGAATGTTGGTGGAGGTGCCGATCAACGTGCTGCATCCGCCGAGGATCGAGGCGTAGGAAAGCGGCATCAGCAGGCGCGAGGCGGCGATGTTTTTCGAGCGGGCGAAGCCGAGGGTCACCGGCAGCATGATGGCGACGATGGCGGTGTTGTTCATCCACGCGCTGAAAAACGCGGTGATCACGGAGAAGGCGAGGATCGCCATCCGGGTGTTGCCGGAAAGCCGGTCGCGCAGCATCCGGCCGATGTGATCGACCGCGCCGGATTTCTCCAGGCAGCCGCCGATGACAAACAGCGCGGCGATGGTGAGCGGCGCCTCGTTTCGGAAAACATCGGTCATTTTCCCGGGATCGACCAAGCCGAGCGCCACCACCAGGCAGAGCACCGAAAGCGCGATGACATCCGGCGCCGCCCATTCGCGGATGAAGGCGATGAGGGTGATCACGATAACCGCCAAGGTCAGGCCGATCTGAAGAGTCATGAAATAAAAGGCCCCGCGTGAGGCGCGGCGACCCTTGAATGGCCCGGCGCGGTTTGGCAAGGTCAGGATAACGGAAAATGGCCGGCACGTGACGCTGTCGGGGCGATCACTTGCCGTGCCGCGGGACACTGCGGCCGGTGCGGCGGGATTCGTCGAGCAACGCCTTGAGGGCGGCGGCTCGTTCAGGCGTTTTTGCGACGAGATTGGTGGTTTCGCCGGGGTCCTCGGCGAGATTGTAGAGCTGGCCTGGCGCGCCGGGTGCCTGGTCGGGGATCTCGAACGCGCGCAGGGCGGGGTAGGTTTTGAGGGAGTTTCCGCCCGAGCCTTTGTGATCGAGGTGTTTCCACGGGCCCTGGCGGATCGCGAGGCTGAGATTCCACGTTTGGTGCAGGGTATAGGGGCGTGTCGGTTTGTCTTGTCCCAACAGCAGCGGGCGAAAGCTGGCGCTGTCCTCGCCGGCGTTCTCCGGCAGATCGGTGCCGGTGATTTCCGCGGCGGTGGCCAGAATGTCGGTGAGGCAAACGGTGCGGGAGGAGACGCTGGCGGCGGGGGTGATGCCCGGCCAGCGGGCGATGAGCGGGATGCGGTGGCCGCCTTCCCAGTTGTCGCGCTTCATGCCGCGCCATGGCCGGGCTCCGTCGTGTTGGTGTTGGCCGCGCATGGCGAGCACGGTGCCCACCTCCGGGCCGTTGTCGCTGGTCACGAGCACGAGCGTGTTGTCCGCCATGCCGAGGCGGTCGAGGGTGTCGAGCAGGGAGCCGACCGTCGCATCGAACTGGTGGATGAAGTCGCCATGCGGACCGGCTTTGGATTTGCCGCGGTAAGCGCGTCCCGGAAACGATGGCAAGTGGACGGCCTGGGCGGAATGGAGCAGGAAAAACGGCTGGCCCGCGCGCTTGGCGGCGTGTTCCTCCAGATAGGCGATGCTGCGCTTGAGAAAGACCTCATCCACTTCCTGCATGTCGAAATCCGGCGCGATGAGTCCCTCGCGGCAGTCGAAGGCCCACGGATGATCCGGCAGCGTTTCGCGGTCTAATGATTTAACAGGCGGCACCGGCACGCGGTCGCCCTCGATCCATGCGTAGAGCCAGTCGGTGGTGGGACAGCAGGCGGTGCCGAAAAACCGGTCGAATCCGCGTGCCAGCGGGCCGTCGGGGATAGGGCGGGAGAAATCCGCCTGCCTGACGGCGTCCATGCCATGGCCACGCACGGGTTTGCCCTCGTGATCGAGAAAGGTCAGGCCGATGTGCCATTTGCCGAAGAGCGCGGTGTGGTATCCTTGCCCGCGCAGCAGGCCGGGCAGGGTGAGGCGGTCTTTCTCGATCAGGCAGGGGCCTTCCACCCCGGTGAACACGCTGCCGGTGTAGGGAATGCGGAAGGCCATGCGCCCGGTGAGCAGGCTGTAGCGCGAGGGCGTGCAAACGGTGGCCGGACTGTGGGCGTCGGTGAAACGCATGCCCTCGGCCGCCAGCCGGTCCAGCCGCGGAGTCGGGACCTTCGCCTCGGGATTGTAACAGCCGACGTCGCCATAGCCGAGGTCATCGGCGAGCACGATGAGGATGTTGGGTTTCGCGGGGATGCTCTCCGCCGCGGTCGCCGCGAGAGCCGTCATGGCAAGGCACACGGCCGGGATGCTCACGGTGCACCGCATGCTGGTGGATAGCGGGATTCTAGCGATTTGATGGATTCTCATGAATTCGTGGGAAAAGCGGCTTGGTGTCATGCATCGTGTTGAAAATAACCATCGCGGTTCTTGTCCAAGACAATCATCCCGAGCTGCCAGAGCAAGCTTGCGTGTGGAAGGAATGAAGAACGGGGTTTGTGCAAACGGCCGGCAGCGGCTATGCTCGGGCATGCCGCGCCCCCGCATCTCGACGAATCTCGCCATCTCGGCGGACGGGAAGATTTCCTCATCGCCGGCCCGGCCGTCGGGCTGGACCTCGCGCGACGACCACGCCCGGCTGCTGGAATTGCGGGGAAATGCCGACGCGATCCTGGTCGGGCGCGGCACGCTGGAGGCCGACCGGATGACGCTGACGGTGCCCGGAAAAGCGGTGCAACCGCTGCGCTGCGTCGTTTCGCGGTCGGGCAAGCTCGATCCGGCGCACCCGGTTTTCAGCAAACCCGGGGGCGAGATCCACCTGCTCGTCACCGGCGATTTCGCGGGTGATGTGGAATTAAATGTCACGGTCCACCGCCAAACGCTCGCGGGATTTCTCGAAACGCTGGCGACCGAGCACCACGTCCGCCATCTCCACTGCGAGGGCGGCGGCGAGCTGGTCCGGGCACTGGCGGAGCTGGACGTGATCGATGAATTCCACCTCACGCTCGCCGGACACACGCTGTTCGGCGGCTTCGCGGCCAGCACGGCGACCGGGATTCCCGCGGAGTTTCTGCCGAAATCGGTCGGTTTTGAAATCAGCCGCTTCGACCCGCGACCGGCGACCGGGGAGTGCTTTCTCAGCTACACGCGCGGTTGATCCGCCTCAATGCGCCGGCTTATCCGCGTGTTCCGCAGGTGCCGCGTGTTCGTCATGCGCGGCGGCGTGATTTTCATTGAGCTGCTTGGTGCCTTGGGGGCCCTCGAATTCATGGCGCTCGCAGGAAACGGCAAACAAGGAAACGGTCACAAGCAGGATCGAGAATGATTTCATCGCGCCGCTTCAATAGCCAGTCGCCGCCGAAACGCAACCCCCAAGGCGGTGGAAATTCACGGCCGCGCCAGCCAGCCCGCCACCGCGCGGGCGGCGCGTTGGTGAGCGCCTTTTCCACCGAGCTTGGCCGACGTTTCCGCGAGCCGCGCCTGCAAGGCTTCGCGCTTGGCCGGGGAGTTCAGAAATTCTTTCAACGAGCGCGCCACCGCCACCGGCTCCGCCCGCGCCTGGATCAATTCCTCGACCACGCCTTCCCCGGCGAGAATGTTGACCAGACCGATGTGCTCGATTTTCACCAGCACCCTCGCCAGCAAATAGGTGAGGGGAGCGACCCGATAGACGAGGCAATACGGCAGCCCGTAATACGCGGCCTCCAGCGTCGCGGTGCCGCTGGCGATCACCGCGCAGCAGGCCCGCTGCATCAGCGAGTGGCTGCCGCCGGTGGTGACCGTGATCAGATCCGCCGCCCCTGCCTCCGCCATCAGGCCGCGGATCTGCTCGGCCAGCTTCGCGGACGCTGCGGGGACTTCGAATTTCAAAGCGGCGTCGGAGGATTTCAGCAGCTTCGCAGTGCTGATCATCATCGGGAACAAGCGCGCGACTTCCCGTTCCCGGCTGCCGGGAAACAGGCCGACGAGCCGCTCGTCGCGTTGCGCGCTCGGAAGGCGTTTTTCCTCCAGCTCGTCCACCAGCGGATTGCCGACGAAGGTCGATTTCAGGCCGGCGTTTTGGAAAATCGGCGGCTCGAAGGGAAACAGGCAGAGCACTTCATCCAGCACCCGCGCCATCACCGGAATCCGGCGCTTGTTCCAGGCCCACACTTTCGGGCTGATGTAATAAATGATCCGGGTCTGCGGGCACTCGCGTTTCACGGCCTCGGCAAAGCGAAGATTGAAGCCCGGATAATCGATCAGCAGGAGCAGGTCCGGCTGGAATTTTTTCAACTCCGCCAGCATTTCGGCGAACCGTTGTTTGAACCAGCCGTAGCGTTTCAAAACCTCCCAGACGCCCATCACCGCGGCGTCCTCGATCCAGTCCCGCAAGCCCGGCCCGGCGATCTCCGCCATTTCGGGGCCGCCCGCGCCGTGGATTTCCAAGTCCGGCACCATTTCCACCAGGGAACGCAGCAATCCCGCCCCGTGCGCATCCCCGCTCAGCTCCCCCGCGACCACGTAAACCCGTTTCGACATGCGGCGGCAGGCTAGGCAAGCCGCCCGGTTCTGGCCATTAAAAACCCACCCGCCGCCCCGGACTCGCCCCCAATTCGCGGAAATCGGCAAACTTCCCGAGTTCCGCATTGATTTCGACGCCACTGCCGCTTTGATCGGCCCCCGCAGCTTTGCGCATCCCCATCATGTCCGCCGATCTCACCGAATCTCCCGTCCCGCTTGCTGAAATTTCACAAGGCCCCAACGCTTTCGAAGCGTTCCTCGACCGCAATCAGAAAGGCATCGTCGTTTTTGCCATCCTTCTCGCCATCGGAGCCGTGGCGCTGGTGATTTACCGCGGCGTGGAAACCAGCCGCCAGCAAACCGCCGGTGCCGCACTCACCAAGGCCGAAGACCTCGCCGCGCTCCAAGCCGTCGTCGCCGAACATGCCGGCACCACCGCCGCCGGCAGCGCGATGGTCCTCCTCGCCAACAGCCAATGGACCGCAGGCAAGCAGGACGACGCAGTCGCCACCCTGCGTAAATTCATCGCCGACTCGCCCGAGCATCCGGCGATTCCGACCGCCAAAGCCAATCTCGCTTCCAAGTTGATGGCCCAAGGCAAATCCGGCGACGCCGCGAAAATCTTGGAAGAACTCGCCGCCGATCCGGCCGCCAGCTTCATCGCTCCCTTCGCCCTCATTTCCCTCGGCGACATTGCCAAGAACGCCGGCGACCTCGAAAAAGCCGAAGCCTCCTACACCAAGGCGAAAAATGCCGACACCAGCTTCGCCGACACCGCCAACCGCCGCCTGGCCATCTTGAAGACCAAGCCTCCGGTTGAAATCGAGCCGCCGCCGGCACCACCCGCTGCGGCCGCACCAGCGGATCCGTCGGCTGCAATCAAAGCCGCTCTGCCACCCGGAGTGACCATCACGCCTTCCGCTCCGAAAGCAGAAATTCCGGTTGCGCCCGAGCCGTAAACCTTGCATCAGTTTGACATCATCATAACTCCAACCATAGTTTCCTCCCGTGTTTAAAAAAGTAATCGGCCAAGACAACAGCGAATCCCAGCGGTCCGCTCCACCCCTTCCGGAAATCCGCCACCCGGAGCCAGTTTCACCCGCCTACGGCTCGCCCGCAGTCCCGGCAGCCCGGCCCGCGCCCGCCGCCACCCGCAATTTCCTCTCCACCGACGTGGAAATCAAAGGCACCGTCAAGTTCACCAACGACCTCGTCGTTGACGGCAAAATCGAAGGCGAAATCTCCTCCGACGGCAATCTCACCGTCGGCGAAAACGCCCGCATCAAGGCGGAGATCAAAACCGCGACCGTCGTCGTTTACGGCAAGGTTCACGGCAACATCACCGCCGCCGACCGTGTCGAACTCAAGGCCAGCGCCGAAGTCATCGGCGATATCAAGGCCAAGTCCCTCGCCATCGAGGCCGGCGCCATTTTCGTCGGGAAATCCACCGTCGGCACCCCCGCCCAGGCGGTCGCGGCCGCCCAGCCCGCCGCCGCCCAACAGCCGGCCGCTAACAAAGTCGCTCCGGCGCCCGAGCCCCCCAAACAAGGCACCCTTGCCGGCACCTCCCTCTAACTTGTCGAAGCGGCTTCCTTCGAAATCCCATCCATACTGCCATGGCCGATGAGCCCCAGCGCCATCGCATCGAGGTAGCTTGCCCGGAGTGCGGGAAACTGCAGTTCGAGCCCGCACTCGTGGTTTCCACGCAATGCCGGGCCTGCCGCGCCAATTTCCAGGTCCGCGAAGGCAAAGGTGTCGTTAGGAAACACCCGGTCACCCGGCTCGCCGTGCCGCGCAAGGATTCCGACCCGGAACCCGAGCCGCCGCCGCAAGCGCCCGCGCAGCCATTCCTCCGCCGCGGCCCCGTCGTGCCGGTGCCGCAGTCCTTCCTGATGCGGCTCTTCAACCCCGCCAAGCCGCCGCGCGAGATCACTTGCTTCGGCTGCGGTCACTCTTACTCGACTGTCGGCGACGCCCAGTCCAGCCAGTGCCCGAAATGCAGCGGCTACATCAGCCTGCTCAGTTACGACATCACCGAGCACTGGAACCGCCGCATCCAGACCTGTGGCGACGTCGTGATCCAGAAATCCGGAACAGTCTCCGGCGTCACCCTCAAGTGTCACAACCTAACCGTCCTTGGCGAGCTCGCCGGCTCGGTCGAATGCTCCGGCGACCTGATCATCCGCAGCCACGGCAAAATCACCGGCGACGTCCAATGCCGGAACCTCCGCGTCGAAAAAGGCTCGCGCGTCGAGTTTCTCAATCCCGTCACCGCCGCCAGCGCCTTCATCGACGGCAACGTCCGCGGCCAGATCTCCTGCTCCGGCCCCGTCACCCTCGAAAAGCGCGCCCACCTTCAAGGCCTCGTCCGCACCACCTCGCTCATTGTCAAACCCGGCGCCAAACACACCGGCACCATCGAGATGATCCCCGAGCCCGTCGCGACTTCTCCTATCTGAAATTTCAAATTTCAAATTTCGCCATGCCCGCCGCCCTCGATCTCAAGGAGGAAATCCTCGCCCTCAAAAAGGCCCGGAACGCCGTCATCCTCGCCCACAACTATCAGACCGGCGACATCCAGGACGTCGCAGACTATGTGGGCGACTCGTTAGGCCTCGCCTATCATGCCAAGGACACCGATGCCGACGTCATCGTCTTCTGCGGCGTCCACTTCATGGCCGAGACCGCCAAGATCGTGAACCCCGGAAAAATCGTCGTCCTCCCGGACGCCGACGCCGGCTGCTCGCTCGAACAATCCTGCCCCGCCGACCAGCTGGAAGCCTTTCTCAAGGCGAACGCGGAAAAGAACTACTACGTCATCGCCTACATCAACTGCTCCGGCGGCGTCAAAGCCCTCTGCGACGTCATCGTCACCTCCGGCAACGCGGTGAAAATCGTCAACCTCGCGCCCGCAGATAGACCCATCCTTTTCGTCCCCGACGAAAACCTCGGCGCCTGGGTGATGGAGCAGACCGGCCGCAAGATGGACCTGTGGAAAGGCAACTGCTACGTCCACGTCGAGTTCACCCGCGACTCGATCAACAAGATCAAAGCCGAATACCCGGACGCCCTCGTCGTCGCCCACCCCGAGTGCACCCAGGCCGTCCGCTTGTTAGCCGATGAGGTTTGCTCGACCGAGAAAATGGTGAGCTACTGCAAGAACGCGCCGGTCAAGGACATCATCGTCGTCACCGAGAGCGGCATGCTCCACCGCCTGCGCAAGGAGTGTCCGGACAAGAACCTCATCGCCGGCCCCACCGACCGCTGCGCCTGCGCGGACTGCCGCTACATGAAAATGAACACCCTTCAGAAACTCCGCGACTGCCTGGACACCCTCCAGCCCCGCGTGGAGATGGAGGAATCCCTCCGCGCCCGAGCCGAGCTGCCGTTGCAGCGGATGCTTGAGCAGTCGAAGTGACGTGGTTATCGCGGTCCTACCAACGGACCGCGAAATTCATTTCGCCTCTTGTGTTCATCCCGCCATGGAGTGGATGAACAATCTTCAGATCAAGCTCAGGGCAACACTTCAAGCAGTCTTCCCACCAAGTGCTGGCGCCGCTGGCGGGGCTTCCCTGTTCCCGCAGTCCATGCACCGGGGACGGCCTTCACTCGCGCTTCCATCTTCCAGGAAACGCGGCTCGAACAAGGGTTCCAGCACCCGAACCTGCGCATGATGGACCACCCGGTCGCGGAAGGGCGCGGGCGCTGAACTCGAATTGCGCGGCGGTGAAGAGCTTGCGGTCCTTGGCCATGCGGACGGTCCAGCGCAGCACATCCATCGCTTGTTCCGACAGCCGCTGGCCGAGCACGAAGCGCTGGCTCTTGGGGAAGTTCTCCACGCGCTCCAGCAGCCATTTGGAGTAGTCATACCATTTTACCAGCACGACGGGGGCTTCGGGACCAAGTGGCTTCATTTTGTGCAAACAAATTTCGTCCGCCTGCGGCGGAGGGGTTTGTAGCGGCGTCTCTATGAGCGTCGCAGCCAGTGAGAAAGAGCTTACGCGCTTCTTCACTCGCTATCGACGGTCGCAGACCGCCGCTACAACCCTCCTCATTGGCCTGCGCTTTCGGCGAGAGCGCGCCACCTACGAAGAGGAAGAAAAAGGGTGAAAGAGCAAAAGATCAAAGGGGAGAACGACGTCTTCTGGTAAGCAACGCGCTAGCTGACAACATCGTCAACAGGCCTGCTGAGGTCTCGGGGACACTGGCGACACGAAACCCGATGAGGAAGTAATGGTTCGAGGGCGCGTCGTCGAGGCGGTAGGACGCGGGCAGGAAGTCGGAGTTGCTGCCCCACGCGCCGCCACGCAGCCCGCGCGACGAACCACCAACCACGGCATCGTTCCACTCCTTCACGTTCCACGCCTGGTCGTTGGTCCCATACGCGCTGTCCGAATTCAGACCATACGCGCCGACATTCGTGATTGCCCATGACACGCCTCCCGTGTAAATCGCGTATCCATTCGCATCGCCGTAATTCGCCGCGCCCGCCACACCGATGTCGTTGGTCGTGATCGTATCGCTCTGCGTCGCCTGCGCCCAGTAGCCGCCGACTTCGGCACCGCCCTTGTTCGGGGCATAATGCGCTGCCTTATACCACTCGCTCTCGCTCGGTATCCAGACCGTGGCTCCCACGTTCTTGGTGATGGCGCCGCTGGTCGCGCCATTCAGCGTGTAGGCTCCCGATTCCGCCGTGAGTGCCGCACCCGCGTCGGTCTGCTGGCCGTTCTGCAGCCAGTTGCAAAAACGCGCCGCATCGAACCAGCTATCGGCCTGTTGCCGCTGTCCGCCGCCACGGAATAGGTGAAAGCGCCGGATGAACCGCTCCGCGAAATGCCGTTGATGCTGCTGGTGGTCATGAACGTGCTGTAGAGCCCGTAGCTGTCGGTCTTGGCCGCCGCATTAAGGAACTCGGCATCCTGCGAGATGGTCGTCTCGTTCTTCGCGATGCTGTAGGCGTAAGCCACCGCGCCGTAGACCGAGCCCGTCGCCGCGTCGTTCGCGTTGTTGATGTTGCCGACGAGCATGGAGTCGAATGCCCGTGTCACCCTTTTAGCGTTTCCCATCCCCGCCCGCGTCGCCTAGCCTCCGGTCGAAATGAAAGCCGACTCCCTCCGCGCCGCCATCCGTGACGTCGTCGATTTCCCGAAACCCGGCATCATCTTCAAGGACATCACCCCCATCCTCGCCGACGGCAAACTCTTCCGCGAGTCCATCTCCCTGCTCTGCGAAACGGCGGGCGACGTGAAGATCGACAAGGTTGTCGGCATCGACGCCCGCGGCTTCATCTTCGCTGCCGCCGTTGCCGACCGCCTCGGCGCGGGCTTCGTCCCCGTCCGCAAAAAGGGCAAGCTGCCGTGGAAAACCCGCCAGACCGCCTACTCGCTCGAATACGGCGACTCCATCGTCGAGCTCCACGAGGACGCGATCCTCCCCGGCGAGTCCATCCTGCTCGTCGATGACCTGCTAGCCACCGGCGGGACCGCCGCCGCGGCGGTGAAACTCCTCGACGAACTCGGTGCCAACATCGTCGGCATCTCCGTCCTCATCGAGTTAGGTTTCCTCCAGGGCCGCGCCAAGCTCGCGCCTCACCCGGTCCACGCCATCCTCAGCTACTAAACTCTTTTGCGCCGCAACAGCAGCGGCGTGGATAACATTGGCATGACGATCATGGAAGGTTCAGGGATACCGGTGATTTGAGGAATCCAATCGGTGTGGGGTTCTGAGGCGTTCATGGCAACCAATCCGGCACTTGATCCAAGGACACCGACCTGACTCTTTGATTGAGCTGGATGGACTCCCCACCCATCCCGACCAGCCAGCCTTCCGAGGCTCCGATGTCATCGAGCATGGCTTCCAGTTTCCTGGCATCGTGCGGGTTTCCCGCGCTGTTCGCCTTAATCTCGATGGCGATTCTCCGGGGGCCTCGATCCAGCACCAAATCCACTTCCAGCCCCGTCGCGGTGCGCCAGAAGGAACATTGAGTGAATGGATGCGCCAACAACTCCCGGCGAACAATGTCCTCGATCACGAAACCCTCCCAACTCGCACCACGACCCGCGTGATTGTCCAGATCCGCGGCAGTCGAGATATGCAGCAGATGATGCAGCAGACCCGTATCGCGAATGTAAACCCTTGGAGCCTTGACCAAACGCTTGCGGATGTTGCGGAAAAAAGCCGGCAAGCGGCGGATCAGGAACACGCCTTCCAATAAATTCAGACCGTGCTCCACCGTGTGGTGACTCACGCCGAGCGAGCTTCCCAGCGCCGACATGTTCAGCAGTCCGCCCTGTTGCGTCGCAAGCATCGTCAGCAAGCGGCGCAGAAAAACCGCATCCGGACGGAAACCGTAGGCCGCAAGATCCCGTTGCAGCACCGTGGAGAGGTAGGGTTCCCACCAGTTTCGGAAATTCCCGCGCAATGCTTCCGGAAAACCACCTGCCAGCCAGTGCTCCGCCAGCGGCAAACCGGTTTCCGCCGCCGTCAGCGGATCCAACTCCAACCAACCGATCCTCCCGGCCAACGATTCCGAAACTGCCTGGATCAACGCAGGCTGGGCGGAACCCAAAATGCAAAAATGACATTGCCCGTCGGCGCGCCTCGCATCGATCGCTCCGCGCAACGCCGGGAATAATTCAGGCACCGCCTGCGCTTCATCCAAAATCGTCATCCCTCCGAGCTGCCCCAGCTCATGCGCCGGATCCTCCGCAAACCTCTGTCGCACCAACGGCGACTCCAAATCCTTATACGCCGCTTCGGAAAAGGCCGCCCGAGCCAAGGTGGTCTTCCCCACTTGACGAGCACCCACCACGACCACCGCCGGAAATTCTTTCGACAACTCCACCAAGCGTGGCTCTGACAAGCGCCTCCAAGTCATGCGTGCAATTTGGAGGGGAGTGTTCCAAATTGCAATATCCATTTCACGGATGGCGGATTTCCGCCACTTGGTCCACGCCATCCCCACCGATTGAACTTTTTCGCGCCTCCAACACATGGACGACCGCGCCGCCGCCCGTGAGGAACAAGCCGCCGCGCTCGAACGCATCACGCCGCTGCCAGTGGTTCATCAGCACATATGCGCCGACCGGACAGAACAGCGTCAGGCCGCCCGGTGAGCACAAATGTCTGCATCGACGCGACCGGCGTGTGGCTGTCGATCAGGCTGGGTGCCGCGACGGGATGATTTGAAATTTCACGCTTTCTTCATTGGCATTTCACGGGGAGGGGTTGGAATCAGGAATGCCCCGCGTCCTATTGGTTGAAGATGAACCGGCGATCGCCGACACGCTCGTTTATGCGCTCGAAACGGAATGTTTCGAAGTCGTCCACGCGCTGACCGGCACGGACGCCCTGGCGGCGGCGGGGCGGGAGGCTTTTGATTTCGCGATCCTCGACATCGGGCTGCCGGACATGACCGGGCTCGATGTCTGCCGCCGCCTGCGCGAAACGTCGTCGATCCCGGTGCTGTTTCTAACCGCACGTGACGGCGAGGTGGACCGGATTCTCGGCCTCGAGCTCGGCGGCGACGACTAGGTGACCAAGCCGTTTTCGCCGCGGGAAATCGTGGCACGGGTGCGGGCGATCCTCCGCCGCTCGCAGACTCGGACTCCTTTGCCCCCGGCTTCCGGAAACCCGCAGATCCTGCACCATGACACGTCCGCGATGCGCATCCACTGTCACGGCGAACCTGCTGGCGGAAGTCGTCGCCGTCGATGTCTTCAAAGCCGATGAACTCCGCAACGCTTTCGCCGGAGCGCATCGGCGGGAAATCGAAGCCCGGATTTTCGAACACACCAAGCGGACGGTCGGGATTCACGTCTATCTGACGGATTCGAAGGGCGTGGTGGTTTTCGACTCGGACGGAGGCCGCCGCGAGGGCGAGGACTACGCGACCAAGCGTGACGTGGCGCGGACCTTGGCCGGGAAGTATGGCGCGCGCAGCAGTCGTGACCGTGAAAACGATTCGACAACCTCGGTGCTTTACGTCGCCGCGCCGGTTGGAAATCCCGCCAAGCCCGACGGCGTGCTCACCGTTTACAAAGCCCAGGCGGACGTGCTGCCGTTGGTGCGCGAACGGCAGCGGATCATCTACACCGCCTGCGGGATGATCGGCGGCGGCATTCTGTTTCTCATCGGCGCGGTGTTTCTCTGGCTGTTCCATCCCATCGGGAAAATCACCGAATACGCCCGCGCCATCGAGCGTGGTGAAAGACCGGCCAAGCCGAAGATCGGCATCGGCCGCGAGGTCAACACGCTGGCCCACGCGCTCGACTCGATGCGCGACGTATTGGAAGGCCGCCGCTATGCCGAGCGCTACATCCAGACACTCACCCACGAAATGAAAAGCCCGCTCGCCGCCATCCGCGGCGCGGCGGAACTGCTCGACGAGGAAATACCTGTTGATGTTAGAAAACGCTTCCTCGAAAACATCCGCGCCGAGACGGCCCGTAGCGAGCGCCTGATCAACCGCCTGTTGGAACTCTCCGCCATCGAGGGCCGGACCAGCCTCGAGACCGCCGATGAAGTTGATTTCCACGCCATCGTCGCCCGCGCCATCGACCAAGCGCGGCCGCTGGCGGAAGTCGCCGGCGTCCAGCTCGCCGACCGGGCCGAGGCGTCGCCCGTCCTGCTGCGCGGCGACTCGTTCATCCTCCGCGCGGCGGTGACGAATCTGTTGGAAAACGCCATCGACTTCTCGCCGCGCGGCGGAAACGTCGTTCTATCCGTTCGTGACCACGGCCCCGGCGTCCCGGACTACGCGCGGGAGAAAATCTTCGAGCGCTTCTATTCCCTGCGCCACCTTTCCTCGAGGACCCCATCCACGCAAACGGTCTGAAAAATCACAGATCGCTCTTCCCCGGAGCCAACAGTGCGAGATCCGGGTCGTCGATGGGGATTTTCTGCGGGTGAATTTCGGCATTTGGCTTGAATCCACCCGGGAATTCACTTGCTGGCGCGCTCGTGATTTGTTGGAGAGCCAACGGAAAGGCCGCCGGCCCTTGCGGACCGGCGACCCCTTTGTTTCCGTTTTGCAACGCCGCTTGATTCCGCTTCAAGCCTTTGACCTGGGTTTTGGCATCCACCATCTCCTTGCGGACATCGAGTGGCTTGGTGGATTCCTCCTCGAACTGGGCGAGGGTGAATCCCGCGAACGGCACATCGGGCGCGAATTCCTGCCACGAGGACAGGAATTGGTCGCGCCGTTGAGGCACGGTTTTGTTGGTGAAACATGATCCAGCTCGTCCTCCAGGAAAAGGTGCTGGGCGACCGCGAGACCTACGCGAAATGCATGGCCCATGTCTGGCAGGCTCGTGCATTGAAGGAAAAGAACCCTGAGCATGCCGAGTTGGCCTACGCCGCCGCGTTGGAGGCCCAGCCGTTCAATTTCCCCGTTTGGATCGAGTCGGTGGATTTCCTCAAGGACTCGCGCGAGCCGACTGCCGAATCATGGGAGATCATCGGAAAGGCGGTTTCCACGGCGCTTGCCGCCTATCCGGAAAGCGCTTGGGAGGTACTCTCCCGGATCCAGGAGCCCGCGATGAAGGCGCTGGCTGCGGATCGGCGCGAGGCGTTTTTCCTGAAGCATCACGAGATGATCGCGAAGCAGGACGGGCCGGTGATGTGGGCCTACGACAAGGCGCTGGACGCCCAGGCGAAGGCGCTCGGCGAGGATCCGGTTAGGGCGCTGGGTTTCTTTGAAAAAGTGCTCGGCATACAATCGACCTCGAAGCTGTGGTTTGCGCCGAATGCGGTGGTCAGGCTTGGCAAACTCGGCGATGTCAGCGGCATCGTCATCCTCGGCACCGACTACGGCCAGAACAGCCACCGCCAGATGCCGCTGAAAGTTTCGGTGTCCGAAGATGGCGGCACTTGGACTGAAGTTTTCCGAACCACCGATCCGGTCGGCCCGTGGCGCATCCCGCTTTCCGGCAAGGCGACGCGGGTTCTCTACGTGAAAGCGGAGCGCGATGACGATCGCAACGAGTTCTTCCACCTCGCAGGCATCCGCGTTTACGGGCGCAAGCTGCAATAACCACTCACCCACTCCCGCTGATGATCCGTTATGCTTTTCGTGGCCTGTGCATCGCCGCCCGTTTCGCGCTCTATCAGCGGTGGCCCGAAAAGAAGCCGTCGGTGAAGCCGTTGCTCGAAAGGATGCGCGACATCGATCCGAAGTCGGATCTCGGCCAAGCCGCGGCGAACTACCTGGAGCTGCTGGAGCCCAAGCGAAAACAGGGCGAACCGCAGGCGTGAGGTCCGCCACTCAGAATGTCTGCCACGCCGGCTTGTTGTCGTAAACCCAGCGGTAGTAGTCCGCCCGTTTCAGGTCGCCGGCGGCCGCTTCATCGAGGCACACCTTGACCACCGGATGCATTTGCAGGACGGAGGCCGGGTTGACCGATGTGATCGGGCCCTCGACGGTTTCCGCGATGGCGCGGGCCTTGTTTTCGCCAAAGGCTAACAACAGGTTCGTCCGCGCTTCCATGATGGTGCCGATGCCCATGGTGATGACGTGGTGCGGGACCGCGCTCTCGCTGCCGAAGAAGCGGGCGTTGTCCTCCCGCGTCTGGCGGGTGAGCGTCTTGATGCGGGTGCGCGAGGCCAGCGACGAGGTCGGCTCGTTGAAGCCGATGTGGCCGTCGGTACCGATGCCTAGCACTTGTAAGTCGATGCCGCCGGCTTCGCGGATGCGTGCTTCGTAGTCCGCGCAGGACGCCGGGATGTCCGCGGCGTTGCCATCGGGGATGTGGACGCGGTCCTTGGAAATATTGACGTGCTGGAACAGGTTTTCCCACATGAAGCTGTGGTAGGTCTGCGGATGCTCGCGCGGCAGGCCGATGTATTCGTCCAGGTTGAAGGTGGTGACCTTGCTCCAATCGAGCTTCATGTCGATGAGCGTTCGATAGAGCAGCAGGGGAGTGCTGCCGGTGGCGAGGCCGAGCACCGCGTTGGGCTTGTCCCGCAGCAGCTTGGCAATGATGCGCGCGGCGATGCCGGTGGCGCTTACGGCAGTTTCTCGGATGATGATTTCCATGAGGCATTGCCCAAGCGGGCGGCGAGTTTGTTTCTAACGTCTTCTTGGAATCGCACGATGAGTTCGCAGGTGTAATCCGCGATGTCGATCGTCTCGTCGGCGACGAGCGGCGTGAGGTCCAGGCCGAAGATGAGCTGGGTGGCTTGGTCGGTCGAGTGGGAATCGAAAAACGTGGCGTTGGCGGCGCGGCGGCCGAGGGTGGCGAGGTCGTAGCGCTTGCCGCCGGCGATCTGTGAGTCAAAAACGCCATTGAGGGCGGCGGCCAGGTTGTCGCGGCCACTCACATCCATCAGGACCTTGTCGGAGTCCGGCAGCCAGTCGAGGTTGCGCCAGACTTCGCAGCCGATGACCTGCTTCGGCCGTTGTTCGCTCGGCAGTTCGCGCATCGCCTGCAAGGCGGCGATGGTGACGCCGATGTGGGTGTCGTGTTTGTCCGCGGGATTGTGGGTGTAGACGACTTCGGGTTGGCTCGCGAGGAGGATTTCCTTGAGGTCGTTTTTCAACTCCTGGGCGGACGGGCTTTTCACGCTGCTGCTAGGATAGTCGAGCTGGACCATCGCCGCATAGCCGCCGATCACGGCCGCGGTGTTTTGCTCCTGGCGGCGGATGGTCATCATGTGCCCGTCGGTGAAAGCCGCGTAAGGGCCGGAGCGTGAGCTGCCGGCGCCGTTGGTGCAGGTCACGCCGCCGAACCATTTTTCCGGGCTGGCGAAGCAGGTCAGGATGCCGTGAAACGCCATGAACTCGAGATCGTCCTGATGGGCGCCAATCCCGAGGTGGGTGATGCGACGGAACGCCTCGGCCTCGGGCTGGTGGTCGGGAATGAAAATATCCGCGGTGGAATGGTGCAGTTTCATAAAATCATTTCTTGGTTTTTGGCAGGCTGGCGGCGGCCACGGCCTGGCCCACGCGGCGGGTCTTCTCGTCCGGCACGTGAATCGCGATGTTGGAGGCGACTTCCGGAAATTCCAAGTCCAGAACCTCACGCGCTTTGGTTAGGACGATGTCCCCCCCGGCACCGGTGGTCACGCGGCCGAGGATGAGCATGTGCGCGAAGTCGTAGAAATCGACGTAATGCGGGATCGAGTAGCCGAGATAGACGCCGATGGTTTCATAGATCTTCGCGGCCCGTTCGTCGCCGGCGGCCATCAGTTTCTGGACCTCCACGAGGCGTTCCGGTAGATCCATTTTCGCCGGCAGCTTGATCTTGGCGGCTGGCAGCAGCTTGTTGACGGCTTGCTGCGAGAAATACAAGGCGCCGACGCCGGTATCGCCGGACCATTCATCGGCTGCGGCCTTCGGGTTGTAATCGACAGGAGCAAATGCCAGCTCGTTGAGCCAGCCGAGGATGCGGCCTTTTTTATCCATGAAACCGGCGGCTTCGCTCGATCCCATGGCGACGCCCAACATGCCTGTCTGTTGGAGCGAGAGTGCGCCGGCGAGGGCAGTGACGTCGCCGTCGTTCATCACCACGACCGGCACGTTCCATTCTTTCTGGATGCGCTTGAAGACGGCGGCGGCTTGCGGGAACAGTTTCTTGGGAATCGACCGCAGCAGGGAGGCCACGCGGATTTCGTTGTCCACGATGATGCCCGCGGAACTGCCGCCGATGGCGTCCACGCGCGGCATGCGCGCCGCGGCGCGGTGGAGCGCGGCGGAGATGTTGTGGTAGTGGTATTCCGGGTTGGCCTGGTTCTTCGGGTCCCACGGGGTTTCTTCCGTGAAGATCGCCTCACCATCCACCACGGCGGAGACCTTGTAATCGCTGGCACCAAGGTCGAAGCCGATGCGGCAGCCCTTGAGATGGCCGCCGGCGGCGACCTGCATGTCCTTGGCCGCGGGAACCTTGTTAGCGGTGGTCAGGACGACTTCAAATTTCTTGCCATAGGCAAGTTCCATCATCTGGCAATCGAACTTGCGCGCGCCGCGGGCCGAGTAGGTCTTGCGGATGAATTCGCCGATGACCTTGGGGCCGCCGACGTGGAGTTTCCAACCGCCACGGGCCCACAGCAGGAATTTCACGATGCGCTCGACGTAGAGCAGCGTCTCGGCATCCGCGGTGGGATTGACGACCGTCTCGAAGCGCGAGACCAGCCCGCATTCGCGCTCGAGGCCGAGCACCAGCGGTACGGCCTGCCTGGAAGCGCGGGCGGTTTGCACGTAATGACGGTTGAACAGGACCGCGGGCAGGAAGCCGGGGTCGAGCGGGGCTTTGATGGCAGGTTGGAGTGATGACGACATGGCGATCAGGGGTGGGAGTTAGGCGGGCTTTTTGCCTTCGAAGTATTCCTCGATTTCCTCAAGCGTCTTGCCCTTGGTTTCCGGCAGGAAGAAGGCGGCGGTGATGAAGTAAACCACCGTGCAGGCGGCCCAGAATCCGAACATGGCGAAGTAGCCGTAGTAGCCGACGATGGGCAGGAAGAACGCGGCGATACCGGTGGAAACCCCCTGGTTGATCAACAGCGCGAACCCCATGCCGACCGAACGGATGCGAGTGGGCATCAATTCGGATAGAGCCAGCCAGACACACACGCCGGGTCCAACCGAGAAGAATGTGATGAACACCGCGAGGCAGATGGCGACGAGGATGCCGGTCTGGCGGGTCGGCACGGGACCGGCCTTGGCGCGGAGGATTTCCAGCGGCTTGCCGGCGTTCTCCTTGTCACTATCAGGAAGTGAGATGGCGATGGTCCTGACCTTCGGGTCGTTGCTGATGCCCACGGCGATGCCTTGTTTTTTGCCGTAAGCATAGAGGATGGAAAGCTGCAGGGGCTGTCCGTCATCGACGACCTTGCCGAGATCCGCGGTGGGGATATCCAGCGTGAGCTTGTTGTCCACGATCAGGGTTTTCACTTTTTCCGCGACATCCACGCGCTTGGACTCGAACGAGTAGAACACCGCGGAGCCGAGCAGCAGCGAGACGATGATACCGCCGGTTCCCAGCTTGAGAAGGAACTTGCGGCCCTTCTTGTCCACCAGCATCACGGCGACGACGGTCATCACACAGTTGAGGATTTTGATCCAGAGACCGCTTTGCGAGGCGGCCTCTGCGGCGAGGCCAGCCTGTTGGAGGATGGTGGTCATGAAGCCGAGGATCGAGTTGATGCCGGTGGCTTGGTTGCAGCCCAGGATGACGCAGGCGATGAGGAACGGGACGATGTATTTCCGTTGGGTGAAGATTTCGCCAAACGAATCGGTGAGCGAGATTTTCGGCTTGGCGTGTTCGTGGGCGAGCGCGGTCTCCAGTTCCGCCAGTTCGAAGTCAGTCTCCGCGACAGTGCGGGAACGCAGCATCGCGGCCCGCGCCTGATCCTTGCGACCCTTGCGGTAGAGCCAGCGCGGTGATTCCGATAGAAAGAAACCTCCGATCAGGAACAGGATTCCCGGGTAAATCACCGACAGGAACATGCCGCGCCAGGCGTGGTTGGCGGCGGCGATGACGGCCTCCTGGTTGCCTTGGGCGAGGTCGATGGCGGCCTCCGCGTTTTTGGTATAGTGGTCGCCGATGAAGGCGGCCACCACGATGCCGAAGGTCAACATGAATTGGAAAATCGAGGTGCCCTTGCCGCGCGCGTCGGCCTTCAGGCACTCCGCCAGATAGAGCGGCACCACCACCGCGATGACGCCGCCGCTCATGCCTTGGAGGATGCGGCCGAGCAGCAGGGGAACATAGGTTTGCGAGGTGAAGATGATGGCGACGCTGGCGACGAACATCACCGCGCTGACCAACATCATCAGCTTGCGGCCCAAGAGGTCCGCGAAAAAGCCGGCGATGACCGAGGCGAACATCGAGCCGCCGAACACCGCCGCGACGATGATCGACTTGTTTTCCTCGGTCATGGAAATCGTTTTGCCGAGGTAGCCGAGCGCGGGGTCGATGATCCCGATGTCGATCCCGTAGAGCAGTCCGCCCAGCCCGGCGACGAGGATGAGAAGGCGGTTGTAGCCCGCTTGCGAGCCGCTTTTTGGTGAATCAGTCATACGGGTTTGTGCTGTGGCTTAGGGCTTCCAAAAACGCCTTGAAACTCCCAATCGCGTCTTGCCGTGGCGCTAGCTTGTTGGATCGGAGGGGGTGGAGTCAATCTGAAGTTAGCTCGTGCTAAATTTTCAGGTGGTTTCCTCGTTGGATGGGAAATCGCGGATTCTGGCCGTGTGCAAGGACGAGTCCCGGATGGCGAGCTTGAGTGGCAAAAGTGAGTGCTGGAGTGGAATCGCAGGTTCCGCGAGGCGGTTTTGCAGGAACTGCCAGGCCGTCGTGCACATCTCGGCGACCGGTTGCACGAGGGTGGTCAACGGGCATTCCAGGTATTCCGTGTCCTCGATGCCGTCGCAGCCGACCAAGGCGATGTCGGCGGGCACCCGGATTCCCGCGTCGCAGAGGCCCCGATAGATTCCGAGCGCGGCATCGTCCGAGTGACAGAAGATCGCCTCGGGCCGGCCGTGCTGGCGGATGTATTCCAGGATCAATTGGCGGGCGACCGGGCGTTGCCGTTCGCTGAGCGGATAGTAGATGAACTCCGGCTTCAGGCCGGCCTCGCGCATCGCCTTGGTGTAGCCGATCCTGCGGCTTTCCCCGGCGATGTTTTTGCGCACGAAAGTGGCGTGGGCGATGCGGCGGAATCCGGCCCCGATGAGATGTTGCATCGCTTCCATGGTTCCCGACTCCATATCCACCTGGACGTTGTCGGTTTCCAGCGAACTGTAGGTTCCCAGGCTGACGACCGGGACGGACTTTGCGGCCAATGCCTTGAGTTCGAGCTGCACCGCCTTTGAAGCGTCCACGGCGCAGATGCCGTCAACCGGGACATGGGTCCAGATTTGTTTCATGTCCGCGGCGCCGACTTCCGAGATGATCAGCTCGTGTTTGGACTGTTTCACCAAGCGTCCCAGTTCGCGGGCGACGTGGGTGTAGTGGGTCGAGATTTGGTCCGGGATCCACAGGGCGATGATGCCGGTCCTCTGTCGCTTCAAGGCGCGTGCGTGGGGATTCGGGCGGTAGCCCATTTCCAAAGCCGCCGCCTGGATCCGCTCGCGGGACTCCTTGGCCACCTGCGGATAGCCGGCGAGGGCGAAGGTGACCAGTTGGCGAGAGATTCCGAGTTTTTCGGCAATTTGTGCCTGAGTGACCATGATGTTTGAGCACTCAATCAATGGAATGAGTTGCCGCAAAGCAAGCCCGGGATTGGACCACCGCCGTCAGCGGCCAGAGCCATTTCATCTGAAAGAGGCGTGAGGGGCTGTCCCCACCCAATGGGGCGGGATGACAGGCGCTGCGGTGGTTGGGACGCGCCGGATACATCTATGTGGGATCCGGCGTCCCGGGATCAACCGCAGGGCCGTTGTGTGTGAAGGGAAGGGTTGGTCAGGTCAGCCAATGACGCGCTTGAGGGCGGCGCTGGAAGTCATGGAGCGTTGCCAAGACGGCAGGCTCGGCACCTTGGTGCGGCCTCGCTTGCGCTTCTGGTTGTAAAGCCCGAAGCCAGGTTGCTGGGGATGGGCGCGGGACTGAATTTTACTTCACCGGCGCGGGCGCGACCGAGGGGGCGGGCGAGGCTTTGACCGAAGTCTTTGCCTTGATCGCCTGGATCAGTGATTCGCCGGTGTCTTTTTGGTGCCGGATTGCCAGACCCGCGAAAAACGCCCCTGCCGCGAGAATCAGGAAGATTAGGATCGCGCCAAAACCACTGCCGCCGGATGGGGTGGGTTGGCGGGGCGGCTTGGCGGGCAGTTCCGCCTCGCGCGTGATCGGCGACGGCTCGGGCGGCTTTTCACGGGCAAGTGCCTCGGATTCCTCTTCGCTGAGCGCGAAATCAAAGGAAACGTCGCCGATTTTCACCGTCGAGCCGCTGTGCAGCGGGATCACCTCGTAGCGGACTCCGTCGAGCTTGATGCCGTTCGTCGAGCCGGCGTCATGGAGTTCATAACCGCCCTCGACCCGGCGCATTTCCGCGTGATGCACCGAGACCGAACCGGATTCGATCGCGATGTCGTTGTCGCTGCCGCGCCCCAAGGTGACCATCTGGCGGTCCAGTTGGAAGCGGTAGGGCTGGGCGTTTTTCTCAGGAACGGTGATCGTGATGCGGGGCATGGGTTTTTAAACGAGGGAGTTTTGCCGTTTCTAGCGCGAAACTTTCCGGATTTGAATGAAATTTTTCAAACGCTGGACCGCGCTGGACGCGGGGGGGAGGGGTGGCATCGACAACTTGACCGGATTTAGCGATTGCCGTATGCTCCATGTCCACCCACCCCAAACCAAACCGGTCTTATGAACACCGAGTCCGAAGTGATCCGGGAAGAGCTTCCCGAGGTCGCCCAAATTGTCCGCGACGAGTGCTGGCTGGAAGGCGAGCGCCGGGGAAGTCCCGTTCACCCGCGCGATCCCGCCATCCGGGTGAGGGTGGCCGACATCATTCTCGACGGGGCGGGTGAGGAAATCCGCCGCCGCCACCTGGGCCGCGAAGGGCACTCGTGAGAGGCCAATCTTCGTAAGTAGTCCAGCCCTTTAGGGCGTTTTCATGACGAAGAGAATTTCCCACGGATCAACATGTGAAGCGTTGTCGCGCCGCACTCAAGTCTTCCGTCCGCGCCCCTTCTTCCCGGCCGGGTATTTCACCGGCTTCATCGGCGGGGCGGGGGAGTCGTCCTTCAACGAGGCGATCTGGTCCCGCAGATGGGCCGCGCGCTCGAACTCTAACCGCGAAGACGCCTCGCGCATTTCTTCCTCCAGCTCGGAAATCACCCGCAGCTTGTCGTAAGTTCCGATGTCGTCGGCGACCATCGAGCTGTTGAGCTTGTCGGCGTGTTCCTTGGCGTGTTCGTGGGTGTGGAGGCTGTGTTGCAATGCGCGTTTCACGCTCTGCGGGGTGATGCCGTGCTCCTCGTTATGTGCCTGCTGGCGGCTGCGACGATGCTCCGTGATATCGATGAGCGCCTGGATCGAGTCGGTGATCTTGTCGCAGAACAGCACGCACTCGCCGCCGATGTGACGGGCGGCGCGGCCCGCGGTCTGGATCATGGAGGTCTCGTTGCGGAGGAAGCCTTCCTTGTCCGCGTCGAGGATGCAGACCAGCGAGACTTCCGGCAGATCCAGTCCTTCCCGCAGCAGGTTGATTCCTATCAGGATGTCGAAAGTCGCCGCCCGCAGCTGGCGCAAAATTTCCACCCGCTCGACCGCGTCGATGTCGGAGTGGAGGTAGCGGCACTTCAGCCCGGTGCCTGTCAGATACTCCGCGAGATCCTCGGCGGTTTTCTTGGTGAGCGTCGTCACCAGCACCCGCTCGTGACGCTCGACGCGCTGGCGGCAGAGCTCGATGGTCTCGTCGATCTGGCCTTTGAGCGGGCGCAGGATCAACACCGGATCGAGCAGGCCGGTGGGCCGGATGATCTGCTCCACCACCAGCGGCGTGCCGCGCCGGATCGGGTCGAAATTTTCCACGGGCTCGTCATTTCCGCTCGGCTTGACCTTGATTTTTTTGAAATCAAACAGCGGGATGTTGCCCTCCGCGGTTTTCGATTTCACCGGGATGAAGGTCTTGTTCTCCGGCCGCGAGTTGACGATTTCAAACGGCCCCGGCGTCGCAGAGACATAGACGCGCTGGCCGGTCATCTGCATGAACTCCTCGAAGCGCAGCGGCCTATTATCCAATGCGCTCGGCAGCCGGAAACCATGATCCACCAGCACCGTCTTGCGGCTCTTGTCGCCCTCGTACATCCCGCCGACCTGCGGGATCGTCGCGTGGCTTTCATCGACGAGCAGCAGGAAATCCCGCGGAAAGAAATCCAGCAGCGTGTATGGCCGCGCGCCCGGCTCGCGACCGGTGATGTGACGCGAGTAATTCTCGATGCCCTGGCAGAATCCCATCTCCGCCATCATTTCCAGATCGTAATCCGTGCGCATCCGCAGCCGCTGCGCTTCGATCAATTTCCCCTCCTTCTCGAACTTCGCGATCTGATCCTTCGCCTCCTGCCGGATCGCCACCATCGCCCGCTTCATCTTGTCGCCGGGCGTCACGAACTGCTTCGCGGGGAAAAACGTGTGCGACTCCAGGCGGTCGATCGCATGGCCCGTGAGCGTGTGGATGCTGGTGATCCGCTCGACCTCGTCGTCGAAGAACTCCACCCGGATCGCGGTCTCGTCGAGATACGCCGGGTGCACTTCCACCACGTCGCCGCGGACCCGGAATTTCCCGCGGCCGAAGGCGATGTCGTTGCGCTCGAACATCATGCCCACCAGCGAGCTGAGGAATTCCTCGCGCGTCAGCTTCTGGCCGGTCCACACCGGCACCATCATGTTCTGATAGTCCTCCGGCGAGCCCAGGCCGTAGATGCAGGAAACGGACGCCACCACGATCGTGTCCTGCCGCGTCAGCAGCGAGCCCATCGTGCTCAGGCGCAGCCGCTCGATCTCGTCGTTGATCGCCGAGTCCTTCTCGATGTAGGTGTCGCTGCGCGGGATGTAGGCTTCCGGCTGATAGTAGTCGAAATACGAGACGAAATACTCCACCGCGTTGTGCGGGAAGAAGTTTTTGAACTCCGAGTAAAGCTGCGCCGCGAGCGTCTTGTTGTGGCTCATGATCAGCGTCGGCTTGCCGTGGTTTTTGATCAGGTTCGCCATCGTGAACGTCTTCCCCGAGCCGGTCACGCCGAGCAGGGTCTGGTGCGGGTTCCCCGCCGCCAGCGACTTCGAAAGCTTGGCAATCGCCTGCGCCTGATCTCCCTCGGGCTGGTAATCGCTCTCAAGTCGAAATGGCATCCGCGCGGACTCATAAACCGGATTTCGCGGACCGCGAAATTTATTTCGCCCGTGGAATCAAATTCCCGTCATCGCGCCGGTCCGCCTCCGGAGCGGGTTCCAGTCACGGGAAATTGAGGACGAGGACCGCGTGTGCTTGGCGCAAGGCAGCGGGCTTTCAAGATCACGGCGGACGGCGGCAAGAACCGGAAGAATTTTCATGGGCCGCCGGAGTGCTACTCCGGAACGGCGTGATCACCGCGGCGGCCGCCGTAACGGATCCATTTTTCAAACTCCACAATGGCAACCGCCACCACCGCCACTCCGGCGATGCGCAGCCAGGAACCGGCGTTGATCGGAGCCGTATGAAACAGCGTATTCATGACTGGTGCGTAGGTGAACAGAAACTGAGCGCCCAGCATCGCCAGCGAACCGCCGACCGCCCACCGGTTGGCGAGCCAGCCGATAGCGAAGATCGAGTGATGCAGGGAGCGGCAACTGAAGAGATAGGTGATTTCCACCACCACGATGACATTGATAACGGCCGTCCGCGCGGCGGCTTCCGACTTGCCCTCGGCCTCCAGCTCCCAGAATAACAACCAGAACGCGCCCGCCAGCATCACTACCGATAACAGCACGGTGCGCGTCAACAGGGAACCCGTCAGCAGCGGCCGCTTCGGGTCGCGCGGCGGGCGCGCCATCAGATCACCTTCCTTCGGTTCGAAGACGAGCATCAGGCCCAGCAATACGGCGGTCATCATGTTCACCCACAATAAATGGACCGGCAGCGCGGGCATCACCGTGCCGAACAGAATCGCGGTTAGCAGGATCATCGCCTCACCCACGTTGGTCGGCAGCGTCCAGACGATAAATTTTGTCAGGTTGTCAAAAACGCCTCTCCCTTCCTCCACCGCCGCCTCGATGGAGGCGAAATTATCATCCGTGAGAATCATCGCGGCGGCGGACTTCGCCACGTCCGTGCCAGCGATGCCCATGGCCACGCCGATGTCCGCCTGCTTGAGCGCGGGTGCGTCGTTCACGCCGTCACCGGTCATCGCCACAACATGGCCACAAGCCTGGAGCGCCTTCACCAGGCGGAGCTTCTGTTCCGGCGCGACGCGGGCGAAGACTGCGGTGCGGTCGGCGGTTTCCGGCAGATCCGCGTCGGGAATCTTCTCAAGCTCGTGGCCTGATAGTGCGACGAGCTTTCCGTCCTTCTCGCCGCCCTTCAGCCCGATCTGCGAGGCGATGGCGCGGGCGGTGACCAGATGGTCGCCGGTGATCATCTTCACGGCGATCCCCGCCCGCTGGCACCGATCCACGGCGGACACGGCCTCGGGACGCGGCGGATCCATCATCCCCTGAATTCCCAGAAACGTGAGCTGTTCCGCGACATGGGCGTGCTCGAGCCTGTCATGGTCCGCCTCCATCCGGCGGCGCGCGAAGCCGAGCACCCGCAGTCCCCGCGCCGCCATCGCTTCGGCGGAATTGAGCGCAGCGTCCTTGTCGAGTTCAATGATCGCACCATCGTCGTCAAGCGCGTCGGCACATCGTTCTAGCAGGCGTTCGAGCGCGCCGACCTTGTAAATGACCCTTCCCGGACGCGAGTCGTGCAGCGTGGCGCGGAACATGTGTGCGGACTCGAAAGGGATGCTGTCCAGCACGGGCGACGCGCGCTGTGCGTCCGCATGTACCAGCCCGCCTTTTCCGGCCGCCACGAGCAGGGCGGCCTCGGTCGGATCACCTTGCACCGTGCGGTGGCCGTCCTCGTGAAGGATCACCGAGTCATTGCAGAGCACCCCGGCGAGCAGGCACTCCGCGAGCGCGGGATGTTCCGACACAGTCACCGCGCCGCCGCCGAGGCGGAGCTCACCGGCAGGATCATAGCCCGTGCCGGTGACCTCATAGACTTTTCCGCCCGCGAGGATTTCGCGCACGGTCATCTGATTTTTCGTTAGCGTTCCGGTTTTGTCCGAGCAGATCACGGTCGTGCTGCCAAGCGTCTCCACGGCGGGCAGCTTGCGGATGATCGCCTGGCGCTTCGCCATCCGTGAGACACCAATGGCGAGCACGATGGTGACGGCGGCGGGCAGTCCTTCGGGGATTGCTCCAACCGCCAGCGCCACCGCCGCCATGAACATTTCCTCGGGTGGGTTCCCTCGCGCGATGCCAAGCGCGAAGGTGACCGCCGCCAGCGCCAGAATCACCCGTAACAGCAGGTTGCTAAAACGCGTGATCTTCAGGGTCAGCGGTGTGGACATGTCCACCGCGCTGGAAATGAGCCGGGCGATACGTCCGGTCTCGGTCTGGTCGCCGATGCCCCAGACGAGACACTCCGCCTGCCCGGCAGTGACCAGCGTGCCGGCGTAGGCGAGGTTTTTCCGTTCTGCCAGAATCGTGTCCGGCGCGAGTGGATCCGGATGTTTGGCCACCGGCAGCGACTCGCCGGTGAGCGCGGATTCGTCCACATGCAAATTCCGCACCTGGAAGAGCCGCAAGTCGGCGGGCACGCGGTCACCGGCTTGGAGCAGCACGACATCGCCCGGCACCAGATCCTCGGAGGGAATCCTCAGCTTGCGTCCGTCGCGCCGCACGGTCGCCTCCGTGGTCACCATCCGGCTGAGCGCCTCGATGGATTTCTCCGCCTTGGACTCTTGGAGAAATCCGACCACCGCGTTGATCAGCACCACGCCGAAAATCACCGCAGAATCCACCCACTCGCCGAGCAGCGCGGTGACTCCCACGGCAAGCAGGAGGATGTAAACGAGCGGTTGGTTGAACTGTTGGAGAAACTTCATCCACCCCGGTGTGCCGCGATGCGGCGTGACGCAGTTCGGGCCGAATTCACGCTGTCGGCGGGCGACCTCCCCTGCGGATAGACCGACGGAGGGATTCACATTCAGGAACCCCACCGTCTCTTCCAGCGGCAGGTGGTGCCAGGCCCGATCCTCGGTCGTTTTCATGAATGGGAATTTCAAGTTTCATTCGCCGACCGGACGAGCAGCAGCGGTCGGGTGCCGTGAGCCAGCACTTTCTGCGCGACAGAACCCATCAGCGCCTTCGATAATCCTGATAGTCCGTGGGTGGCGCAACAGAGCGCATCCGCGGCGAAGCGCTCGGCCGCTTGGCAGATGCCCGTGGCGACGTCCTCGTGCTCGGCCACCTCCACTTCGGTGGTGATGCCCATGGCGGCGGCCTCGGGCGGGATCAAAGCGCGCAGTTTGTTAGCGCAGGATTGGAGGTGTTTGGCGTGGGATGCCTTGAAGCTCGCGTTGGCGGGCCCTCGGAGAAACGCGCCGCCGGGTATTTCATGCGGGTGGGCCACATATACCAAGTGCAGCGTGCCACCGCCACGCAGCAGCGAGTAGGCGTGTGGGATCGCGTGATTGGCGAGGACGGAAAAGTCTGTGGCCACCATCACCCGCCGCAACGGCGGCGCGATGCCGACAGCTCTTGGTCCCTTGGTAGTCATGGGCACCACGGCCACGCTCATGGCCGCGTCGCGCAGAATTCCGCTGGACACGGAAAGGTTCCAGAACCGCTCGAAGCCGCGGTATTGGTGGGAGCCGACCACGATGAGGTCCGCGCCCTGTTGCTTGGCCATGGCCGCCAGCGGCGCGTTGGGCTGGCCCCAGTTCGCATCGACGCGGATGCGGAAGTTCTCCGTTCCTAGTAACTCGGTCGCCCGGGCCTTGAGATCGCGCTCCAACACGGTTTGGACTTCTGGCAGATTTCCCACCAGAGGGACGGGACCGTTACCTCCGAGGCGCGCCCTTTCCTCCAGCGGGAAATCCACATATCCGACCACCACCTCACAGGGGCCGATGTCGAGCAGCGCCTTCACCCAGCGCAGGGCGGCTTCCGCCGTGGCGGTGAAGTTGAATGCGACGAAGACCTTCAGCGGTCGCTTGCCACGCGCCCATTCGCGGAAGGGCATGGCATTCCGCACCACAAGCGTGGGCACGGGCGCCCGCTCCGCCGTCCGCTCGGAGACGCTGCCTAGCAGCCAGCGGCCGGGTCCGCGCCTGCCAAGCGAGGAGACGACCACCATCCGGCAGGATTTGGGCTTCGCCCGCTTGACGAGCTCCTCGTCGGGGATCCCCCCCAGGATGGATGCGTGGACCACGGCGCCTTTTCCA
>NZ_JBIKBQ010000038.1:0-30904 GCF_058122085.1 Luteolibacter sp.
AGGCGATGCGGGCGCATTCAGCGATCGGTTTCTGATGGAGGACGATCCGCACGCGCTGATCGAAGGCATGGCGATCGCCGCCCACGCCATCGGCGCGGCGCGCGGCTGGATTTATCTGCGCCACGAATACCCCGCCGCGCGTTTGTCGCTGGAGCACGCGCTCGCGGAGGTGCGCGCGGCAGGCATTCTCGGGCGCGGTTTCGACATCGAAATTTTCGTCGGTCACGGCGGCTATATTTGTGGCGAGGAAAGCGCGCTGCTGTTGTCGATCGAAGGCCGGCGTCCCGAAGTGATGGCCCGCCCGCCCTATTTGACGCAACGCGGGATTTTCGGCCAGCCGACAGTGGCGAACAACGTCGAGACCTTCGCCACCGTGCCTTGGATCATCGAGCACGGCGGCGACGCCTATCACGCGCTCGGCTTTTCGAAGAGCCGCGGCACCAAGCTGGTGTCGCTCAACTCGCTATTCGCGCGGCCGGGCCTTTATGAAGTCGAGTTCGGCATCCCGGTGCGGCGGATCGTGGAGGAAATCGGCGGCGGTTTGCGAGCGGGCGCGCTCAAGGGCGTGATCATCGGTGGTCCGTTGGCGGGCATCATCCCGCCGGGATTGTTGGATACACCGTTCGGTTTCGAGGAGCTCGCGGCCATCGGCGCGAGTGCCGGTCATGGCGGCGTCATCGCCTTCGACGAGCATACTTCCATCGCGGCGCTGGTGCGGCATGTTTTTTCGTTCGGTGCTTACGAGTCGTGTGGCAAATGCACGCCCTGCCGCCTCGGCACCCGGCGCATCGAGGAAATTTTCGCGAAAGCGGACGACGGCGAGTGGCGCGAAATCGTGAGCGCTTTGAAATGGACGAGCCTGTGCGGTCACGGCATGGGACTCGCCGCGTTCGCGGAATCCGTGATGCGATACTACGGAGAGGAGGTCGCGTCATGCTTCGCGTAACCATCAACGGCCGGCCGTGCGAAGCACCCGAGGGCGCGACGATCCTCGACGCGCTGCGCGCCCACGGCGCGGATGTGCCGACGCTTTGCCATGACGAGCGGCTGCATCCCAGTGGCGCGTGCCGCCTTTGCGTGGTCGCGGTGAAAGGCTGGAACCGTCACGCCACCGCCTGCAACACGCCGCTGCTCGACGGCATGGAAATCGAGACGCACTCGCCCGCGGTGGAAGACGCGCGGCGGACTTTGCTGCGCCTGCAGGCGGCTGACTATCCGGCTGCAGCCGTCGTGCAAGCGCCCGACAAACCATTCCACCACTGGCTGCGGCATTACGGAATTCAGGCCGGAGACGGGGCGGGCAAGCATTTCACCGACACCACGCATCCCTATCTGCACGTGGACATGGCGCAGTGCATCACCTGCTCGCGCTGCATCCGGATTTGTGATGAAGTGCAGGGCCAGTTCGCCTGGCGGGCTTGGGGCCGCGGCGACGCCACGCGCATCCTGCCGAACCGCGGTGACAGCTTGCTAGAGAGCGATTGCGTGAGCTGCGGTGCCTGCGCGGACACCTGCCCGACCGGCGCGATTGAGGACCGCTCGGTGCTTGAACATGGCAGGCCGGACGCGTGGACGCGGACGGTTTGTCCGTACTGCGGCACCGGTTGCGAGATGCTCGTCGGCACGCGGGATGACCGGATCGTGCAGGTGAAACCCGTGGCCGACGCTCCCGTTAGCAAGGGGCATCTCTGTGTGAAAGGCCGCTACGCCTTCGGCTTCACGCACTCGCCGGACCGCGTGCGCGAGCCGATGATCCGCGAGGGATCGGAATGGCGGACGGTGACGTGGGAGGAGGCGAACCGGTTCGTGGCGACGCGGTTGCAGGAAACCCTCGACGTGCACGGTCCGCAGAGCGTCGGCATGCTGGGCTCGGCGCGCGGGACGAACGAGGAGAATTATGTCGCGCAGAAATTCGCCCGCGTCGTGCTCGGCACCAACAACGTGGATTGCTGCGCGCGCGTCTGCCACGCGCCCACCGCGGCGGCGATGAGGCGGATGCTCGGCACCGGCGCGGCCACCAACTCCTTCGACGACATTGAGCACGCCGCCGCGTTTCTCATCTGCGGTTGCAATCCGACCGAGGGGCATCCAATCGTCGGCGCGCGCATCAAGCAGGCGGTGCTGCGCGGGGCCAGGCTGGTTGTCATCGACCCGCGCGCCACCGAGCTGACGCTTCACGCCGACGTCCATCTCGCGCTGCGACCCGGAACTAACATTCCGCTGCTCAACGCCCTCGCGCACGTCATTCTCGACGAGTCGCTCGCCGATGAAACGGCGCTCCGCGAGCGGGTGAGCGGCGGCGGGGATTTCCGCGAATTCATCCGCGCTTGGACGCCGGAGCGGGCTGCGGAAATTTGCGGCGTGAAGGCGGACGACATCCGCGCGGCGGCGAGGATTTACGCGACGAGCGCGCCGGCGATGGCCTTCCACGGGCTCGGCATGACCGAGCAGGTGCAGGGCACGGAGGGCGTGATGGCGCTGGTGAACCTCGCGTTGCTCACGGGAAATTTCGGCAAGGCCGGCTCTGGCGTGAATCCGTTGCGCGGCCAGAACAACGTGCAAGGCTCCGCCCACATGGGCTGCGAACCGGGTCATCTGACGGGCTATGTTCCCATCGAGCAGGGGCGCGATGTGTTCGCCGCCGCGTGGGACACGCCGCTGCCGAAGGTCCGCGGCTTGAATCTGATGGAAATGATCGACGCCGCGGGACGCCGCGAGCTCAAGGCGCTTTGGGCGATCGGTTATGACGTGGCTTTCACCAATCCCGACACGATCCGGACGCATGACGCGCTCAGCTCTGTCCGGCTCGTCATCGTGCAGGATTTGTTTTTCAACGAACTCGCGCGTGAGTTCGGGCGCGTATTCCTGCCCGCGGCGTCGCCGTTCGAGAAGGACGGCACTTTCATGAACTCCGAGCGGCGCATCCAGCGCGTGCGGCGTGTGGTGGCGGCTCCGGGCCAGGCGCGGGCGGATTGGGAAATCGTTTGCGACGTGGCGCGGGAGATGGGTTTCGGCGCGGCGTTCGCGTTTCACTCGGTCGAGGAGATTTGGAATGAAATCCGCAGCGTGTGGAAGGCGGGCGCGGGCATCAGTTACGCTCGTCTCGAGAACGGCGGGTTGCAGTGGCCGTGTCCTGACGAGTCGCATCCCGGCACGGCGATCCTGCACGCGGAATCCTTCGCCGGCAGCAAGACCGCGCCCTTGCAATGCGTCGATTTCCAGGAATCCACCGAGGCGACGACGCCGGACTATCCGCTGCTGCTCACCACCGGCCGCACGCTCTATCAATTCAACGCCGGCACGATGACGATGCGCACGCCGAACCGCGAGCTGCGCCGCACCGACATGCTCGACATTTCCCCCGCCGACGCCGCGCGGCTCGGGCTGGGCGAGGGCGAAAGCGTGCGTGTTTTCAGCCGTCACGGCGTGGTGGAAATGCCGCTGCACATCGATCCACGCGTCAAGGCGGGCGAGCTTTTCGCGACTTTTCACGCCAGGAAAACCGGGCTGAACCGCCTCACCGGACAGGGTCGGGACAAGCAGGTGATGACGCCGGAATACAAGGTCGTCGCGGTGCGCGTCGAACGGAAGGGAGGCGACTGTGGCTGAGCTCTTCGGTTTCGAATGTTATTCTCCGCGCGAGATTGCCGAACGGGTGGAGAACGTCGGCGTGGCGAAGGCGAATCTGCCGTTCCTCCCGATGGCCGCGCTCGGCGTGCTCGCGGGTGGTTTCATCGGGCTCGGCGCGCTCTTTTCCACGCTTGTGCTGAGCGACGGCGCGCTGGGTTTCGCCGTCGCGCGGGTGCTTGCGGGCCTGGTGTTTTCGCTCGGGCTGATTCTCGTCGTCATCGCGGGCGCGGAGCTTTTCACGGGAAACAATCTGCTCGTCATGGCGTGTGTCGCGCGACGGATCAGTTTCGGGAAACTGCTGGCGAACTTGTGCATCGTCTATGTCGCCAACTTCATCGGCGCGGCGGGACTCGCGGCCATCGTGGCGCTCTCCGGCCACGCGCAAATGAACGATGGCGCGGTCGGTCGCACTGCGGTGGCCATCGCCACCGCGAAGGTCGCGCTGCCCTTCGGCGAGGCGTTCTTCCGCGGCGTGCTCTGCAACTTGCTCGTCTGCCTCGCCGTCTGGCTCGCGATGGCCGGGCGCAGCGTCGCCGACAAGATTCTCGCGATCGTCTTCCCGATCAGCGCGTTCGTCGCCGCCGGCTTCGAGCACAGCGTGGCGAACATGTATTTCATCCCGTTCGGCATTTTCCTGTATGGCGACATCGGCACCGCGGATCTGTTGCGGAATCTCGTGCCCGTCACCCTTGGCAATCTCGTCGGCGGCGCGGGCATGGTCGGCCTCGTCTATCATACCATTTACCGTCGCGGCTCGCCCGAGCGGTGAGCTGCCTCATTGCGTGGCCACCTTGACCAGTAGGCCGGTCTTGCGGACGTGGCGGAGGTTTGCGGCGAAAAACCAGGCGGCGAGTCCTCCCCAGACGAGGTTGAGCAGGAACGCGGACTGGAGCTGGCCCCACGGCGCGGCTTGGCCTGATAGCACGGCGCGCATGCCTTCGAAGATCGGCGTGCAGGGCAGGGCTTTGGCGACCGGCTGGAGCCACCACGGCAGCACGGAGACCGGATAGAAAACGGCGGCGAGCGGCTGGATGAAGAACGGCACCGCCCATGCCAGACTCTCGGCGGCCTGCCCCCAGCGCATGATCAGCGCGGTCGAGACCATGCCGAGGAACCAGCCGAACAGCATGAGGTTTCCAAGGAACGGAATCAGCGAGAGGCCAAGATCCGCAAGCTGGAATCCGTAGGCGAGCGCCGCCACCACCGTGAGGATGAGCAGCGTCACGCAGACGCGCAGGACGCCTACCAGACAGGTCGCGGCGACGTATTCGACGGTCCGCACCGGGGCGACGAAGACGTTGAGCAGGTTGCGCGTCCACACGTCCTCAAGGAAGGAAATGGCGACGCCTTGTTGGGAGCGGAACAGGACGTCCCACAGGATCATCCCGCCGATGAGGAAGGTGATGGTGGTGGGGAACTCACCGGCCGCGTGTTTCTGGAGATAGATCGTTAGGAATCCCCAGACGAGCAGATCGACCAGCGGCCAGAAGATCAGTTCCACGAAGCGAACCGGATGGCGCGTGTAGAGGAACACGTAGCGGAGAACGAGCGCGCTGACGGTGTGGAAGGAAAACGGCATGGGAGTGGTGTGGGGATTTATTTGAGTCCGATGGCGTCGATCTCGCCTCGGGCGACGCCGATGAAGAAGTCCTCCAGCGATGCTTGGTTGAAGCGCGTCTTGACCTCGCTCGGCGTGCCTTCGGCCAGGACCTTGCCGCCGTGGAGGAAGACGAGCCGGTCGCAGACTTCCTCGATGTCGCGCATGTTGTGAGAGGTGTAGAGGATGGACAAGCCGGTTTCCTGTTGGAGGTGGCGGAGCAACTTGCGCACGCGGTCGGCGATGTCGGGATCGAGCGAGGCGGTGGGTTCGTCGAGCAGGAGAAGCCGCGGCTTGTTGAGCAGGGCCTTGGCCAGATTGACGCGGGTGGATTCCCCTGCGGAGAGCGTGCCGGTGACGGACTTGCGGAGGTGGCTGATGTCGAGGAGTTCGAGCAGCTCGTCGATGCGCTGCTGCGGCCGGGGCACCCGGTAGAGTCTGGCGAAAACAAGCAGGTTCTGCCAGACGAGCAGGTTGGACGGCAGGGCGGTGTAGGCGGAGGAGAAATTGACCTGCCGCAGGATTTCGATGCGGTGCTTCCAGAGGTCGAGGCCGAAGATGCGGACCGTGCCGGAAGTCGGCGTGGTCAGGCCGAGCAGGAGGTTCATGGCGGTGGTCTTGCCCGCGCCATTCACGCCGAGCAGGCCGAGCGACTCGCCCTCCGCCACGGTGAACGAGAGGCCGTCGAGGGCGGTGAATTCACCGAAGACCTTGACGAGACGGTCCGCCTCAAGAATGGGGGTGGCTGGTGGCATCGCCGGAACCTGTCACGATCCGGCGGGATTTTCCAGCGACAATCGATCAGGGAATCCAGCCGCAGAAGCGGAAGGCCTTGACGAGCAGATAGGCGACACCGCCGGCGGCCGGCAGGGTGAGCACCCAAGCCCAGAGGATGCGCTCGATCAGGGAGAGCTTGAGGGCGCTGAAGCGTTTGGCGCAGCCCACGCCCATGATCGAGGTGGTGATGCTGTGGGTGGTGGAAACCGTCATGCCGAAGCTGCCGGTGACGGCCAGCAGGGTGGCGGCGGTGGCTTCTGCGGCGAATCCGTGGACGGGTTGCAGCTTCACCATCTTGTGGCCGAGGGTTTTGATGATCCGCCAGCCGCCGGCCATCGTGCCCGCGGCCATGGTGAGAGAGCAGATGATCTTGATCCAGGCTGGCACGTCGGGAGACAGATCGCGGACTTTGCCGGCGGCGACGACGAGAGGGGACTTACCTGCGGCTTCCGCGGCTCTCATTTCCTTGCCGAGGGTTTTCTCCCAGTCGGTGAATTTCCCGGCGACCATTTTGCCG
Organism: Luteolibacter sp.; assembly: GCF_058122085.1. Lineage (NCBI taxonomy): Bacteria > Pseudomonadati > Verrucomicrobiota > Verrucomicrobiia > Verrucomicrobiales > Verrucomicrobiaceae > Luteolibacter > Luteolibacter sp. Next base: position 6,522 of record NZ_JBIKBQ010000038.1, read on the forward strand.
ATGACGGGCAGTTTCGGCAGGAAGCGGGCGTCTTCGGTTGCCAGGACTTCCCGATGGGTCGCGGCGGCCATCGCGGCGAGGCGTTGGGATGCCGCGGTATCGCCGGTGGCGGAGTGGGCTTTGGCGGAGAGCGTTTGGAAGGCTTCGCGGAATTCGCCGGGTTTCAGACGGGCGCTCTCGGTTTCCAGGACGACGGCGGCTTGGCGCAGTTGGTCGGGGGTGGACTTGGGGTTTTGGAGCGTCTTGATGCTTTGCTCGGCCTGCATCGACTTGTCCATGCGGAGGAAGCCAAGCCAGTTAGGCACGTTCTGGAAACTGCCGGTCGCGGTGGCGGTCACCAGCGCAAGGGTGATGACGCCCATGGTTTTTTGCGCGTCCGCCAGGCCGTGGGCGAATCCCATGTAGCTGGCGCTGAGGATCTGCGCCTTCCCGAAGAAGCGGCTGACGAAGCGCGGGCGGGCTTTTTGGAAAAGGAAGTAAAGCAGTCCCATCAGCAGGAATCCGCCGAAGAAGCCGATGATCGGCGAGGAGATCATCGGCACGATCACCTTGTGCAGCACGCCTTCCATGACTTCCTTGCCGTCCTTCACTTTTTTCACCGACCAGATGATGGCGTGCCAGTTGTCATGGGCGCTGGCGACGGCCGCGCCGCAGAGGCCGCCGACGAGGGCGTGGGTGGAGCTGGAAGGAAGTCCGAACCACCAGGTGATGAGATTCCAAACGATGCCGCCGAGCAGCGCGCAGACGAGGACCATCGGGGAAATGAACTGCGCGTCCACCAGTCCGGAGGAGACGGTTTTCGCCACGGCATGGCCGGCGAGCGCGCCGATCAGATTGGTCGCCGCGGCCATCGCGATGGCTTGCCGCGGGGTCATCACCTTCGTGCCGACGACGGTGGCGATCGAGTTCGCGGTGTCGTGGAAGCCGTTGATGTATTCGAACACCAGGGCGATGAAGATCACCAAAAAGATAATTCCGAGACTCATGCGGTTCTAGCCTCAGGAATTTTTCAGGACGATCTGCGAGACCACGTTGCCGGAGTCGCGGCAGCGGTCGATGACTTTTTCCAGCAGATCGTAGAGATCGCGCATGGCCATGGCCTTGATCGGGTCCATCGAGCCAGAGTAAATTTCCTTCAAATAGCCGAGCACCAGTTGGTCGGCGCGGCCTTCGAGCTCCTGCATCTTGTCGTTTTCCGCCTTGATGTCTTCGAGTTTCGGGCTCTTGGCGAGCATGTCCACCATCCGGACGACCACCAGCGCGGCTTCCTGGGCGATGGCCATTTGCGGCGCGAAATCCTCCGCTTTCACCAGATGGTTCATGATTTCGTAGCGCTCGCCGAATTTTTCGACCGTTTTGGGAATCCGGTAAAGCGCCTTCGAAAGCGCCTCGATGTCCTCCCGCTCCAAGGCGGTGATGAACACCTTGACCAACTCCTCGCTGATGATTTCCGCGTTCTTTTTCTCGTTACGACGGGCCACGGCCAGCTCGGCAAGCGAGACGTTTCCATTTGATTCCTTCAACAACCGGGCGAGGGCTTCGATGCTCTGGTGCGCCGATTTGGCGCTGGAGGCAAGGAGTTCAAAGAACCGGTCCGACTTTCCAAATAGCTTCGCGAGTGAGATCACGGCGGGAAGGTGGCAATTTCGTCACACGCCGACAAGCGGAGTTTTCGGCTCAGGATTGGCTCACCATTTCGCTTGCCACCTCATGGGCGAAGCCTCAGAAAAGCCCTCCGCCCATGCCGGGGTCGCGCACATTCTGTTGCTCCGCCCGGTTTGGCGGCCCAATCCTCAATCGCGCGCTCAAATGGAAAGCATCTCATCCCGTATTGCCAAGGTTTCCCCGTCACTCACGCTTGCCGTCACCGCACAGGCCAAAGCAATGATCGCCAAGGGCGAAGAAGTTTACGCGCTCGCCGGCGGTGAGCCGGAAGTCGATACCCCGCAGTTCATCAAGGACGCTGCCATCGAAGCCCTCCAGGCCGGCAAAACCAAATACACCCCGGCCGGCGGCATCCCCGAACTCCGCGCCGCGCTTTCGAACAAGTTCAAGGTCGACAACAACCTCGACTACGCCGCCAGCCAGATCTGCGTCACCGGCGGTGCCAAAATGGCCTGCTACAACGCGATCCTTGCCGTCATCGAGGAAGGCGACGAAGTCATCATTCCTTCGCCGTTCTGGGTTTCCTACCCGGAAATGGTCCGCCTCGCCGGCGGCGTCCCCGTCATCGTAGAGACCAAGGAATCGACCGGTTGGAAAATGACTCCCGAGCAATTCGAGGAAGCGATGACCCCGGCGACCAAGATGGTCATCATCAACACCCCCGGCAATCCGACCGGCGCCATTTACACCGCCGACGAACTCCGCGCCCTCGGTGAAATCGCGCTCGAAGAGGACATCGTCATCCTTTCCGACGAAATTTACGAAAAGCTCGTTTACGGCGAAGCGAAGCACGTTTCAATCGCCTCGCTCAGCAAGGAGCTCTACGACCTGACCATCACCGTCAACGGCTTCTCCAAAGCCTACTCGATGACCGGCTGGCGTCTCGGCTACACCGCCGCGCCGAAGGCCTTGGCCGACGCGATCGAGAAGATCCAGAACCACACCACGTCCAACGCCAACAGCTTCGCCCAATACGGCGCGCTCGCCGCCCTCGAAGGCGACCAGTCGTTCATCGACGACATGCGCGGCGAATACGACGTCAAGCGCCAGTTCATGTTCGCCCGTCTCAAGGCGATCAACAACATCCGCGTGGTCGAGCCGCTCGGCGCGTTCTACTTCTTCGTTTACACCGGCAACACCGGCCTGAAATCGATGAACCTCTGCGACAAGCTGCTCTCCCGCTACAAGGTCGCCGCCGTTCCCGGCATCGCCTTCGGCTACGACGAGGGCATCCGCCTGAGCTACTGCACCACGCTGGACATCCTCAACGAAGGACTGACCCGCTTCGAGCAGTTCTGCCGCGAGCATTGATCTGTAGCGTCGGTCTGCGACCACTTCTTTTTTTCATCGACCGTTGCGGAGGTGACCGCGCAGGCGAGTGGACACAGTGCGATGGGATCGAAGCTGACATGGAAGCGCACGGAGGCGGATTTCTTGCCGTCTTTCCTGGCCTTGCCGGCACCGAAAAGTGCCCAGGTCATTCTCGGCAAGGCGGCGAACACGCTGCTGTCGACCACTCTCAGGGCGAACTTGCCGAGTTGGGCGGCGTTGAGACAGGGAGTGGGCGGATCGATGTCACCGGTTTGCCGCGAGGCCTGCCGCACCTGCACCCGGGTTTCACCGCTGAGTTGTGCGATGATGGGTAGTAGCATTTCCTCGGGAACGTGGGCCTGCGCCTTTGAAACACTGGCGAGATCCATGGCGAAGCAGCGGTAGCGCTGCTTGAATTCCTCGAGTTCGGAGGCGCGGCAGAGGCCGCGCAACGAGTCGCAGGTGGGGACGTAAAGCCCTAGCAGCATGAATCCGAGATAGTCCTGGATGGAAAAGGTCCGGTTGCCATGACTCCATGTCGCGGGGAGCTCGGCGGCGGGAAACGCGGCCTCGAAGAGGGTTCTGGCCCTGTCGATAATTCTCATAAATGGACAGGCCTTTAGTCAGAGTCTTTTATTGTCATTTATCCCCCGCTCCGGTAGTTCTTCCGCATGAGCAGAAGGGCGCGGTGGTTGGCGGAGTGGAGGAAATCCACCGGGAAACCGGTGTTTTACCACGTGATCTCGCGGGTGGTGGACCGGCGGTTTGCGCTGGGGACGGAGGAGAAGGAGAAATTCCGCGCGCTGATGCGACTCCAGGAGAAGTTCACCGGCTGTCGGGCGAATTCCTACTGCCTGATGGACAACCACTTCCATATTCTTTTGGAGGTGCCGCCAATGGCGGACGGGGGGCTGTCGGACGAGGCGCTGTTGAAGCGCTTGTCGGCGATATACAGCGAGGCATTCGTCGCCGGCGTGGCCAAGGAATTGACGGATGCCAAGACGGTGGTTTACGCGAACGAAGGCGGGCTGGATGAGGCGGTGGCGGCGATTCACAAGCGTTTCACCTACCGGATGCACGATCTGGGAGAATTCATGAAGGGGCTGCTGCAACGGTTCTCCCAGTGGTTCAACCGGGCGCATTCCCGGACGGGGCGGCTGTGGGAGGACCGGTTCAAGAGCGTGATCGTGGAAGACGGCGTGGCGGCAAAAACGAAGCGGACGCGCAAGGGCATGGGCGCGGCGGACGCCGAGCGCGTGACTGAGCGTGCGGGCGAGCTATCGCGGGGCAAAATGCTGCGCTGTCGGGTGAGGTATTTCACGGACGGGGCGGTGATCGGAAGCAGGGTTTTCGTGAACGAGGCGTTTGCGAACGCCCGCGATCGTTTCGGGAGGACGGGGCGAGGAAGATGCGCGGCGATGCGGCTGCCGCAGCAGGGATGCTGTGGACCCTGCGGGATTTGAGGAAGGGAATTTGATTCTCCTACGGGGGCAGCTGCGCTCCGGTCCGGCTTGGGCAGGCATTAGCGCGTGGGAGACTCCACCAAAGGCGTTTTCAGGACCGTCCCGCAGAAAGGAAACTCCTGCGATGCAGTGCTTTACGCCCCCGGCAGCTCGATGAAGCCTTCCAGCTTGCGAATCCGCGTCGGGTGGCGCATTTTCCGCAGGGCTTTGGCTTCGATCTGGCGGATCCGCTCGCGGGTGACTTGGAACTGGCGGCCGACTTCCTCAAGCGTGCGGCTGTAGCCGTCCTTGAGGCCGAAGCGTTGTTCGAGAACCTCGCGCTCGCGCTCGGTCAGGGTGTCGAGCACGTCCTTGATCTTGTCCTTGAGCATCGAGAAACCGGCTTCCTCCATCGGGTTATCGGCGGCCTTGTCTTCGATGAAGTCGCCGAAGGAGGTGTCGTCCGAATCGCCGACGGGGGCTTGCAGGGAAATCGGCTGCTGCGCCATTTTCAACACGGCGCGGACCCGTTCGACGGGAAGGTGGATTTCCTCGGCGATTTCCTCCGGGGAAGGCTCGCGGCCGTATTCCTGGACGAGCTGCTTCTGCACGCGCATCAGCTTGTTGATCGTCTCGATCATGTGCACCGGGATGCGGATGGTGCGGGCCTGGTCGGCGATCGAGCGGGTGATCGCCTGGCGGATCCACCAGGTGGCGTAGGTGGAGAACTTGTAACCGCGGCGGTATTCGAATTTTTCGACCGCCTTCATCAGGCCCATGTTGCCTTCCTGGATCAGGTCGAGGAACGACAGGCCGCGGTTGGTGTATTTTTTGGCGATGGAAATGACGAGGCGGAGGTTGGCCTCGACCATCTCGGTCTTCGCCTTGAGCGCTTCCTTGAGCCAGTGGCGGAGCTGTTTGTTGGCTTCCTCGAAGGTTTCCTGGGTATGCCAAGTGCGCTGCTGGACCTCGCGCATCTTGGTGAGAAACTCCTTGTCTTCCGGGTCTGCCTGAAGCTTGCGGCCGTATTTCCAGAACTTCTGCATGTATTCCTCCACTTGCTCGCAGAAGTCCTCTACGACTTTCTGTTTGTAGTAGAAGCGGGTGAAGACGCGGTTGAGGGTTTGGATGTTCTTCTGGAACTCCTCCTCGAGCTTCTTCTTGCCGCGCGGGTTCTTGGCGGAGAGCTGGCGGAACAGGTCGTCGTTCTCGTGGTGAAGCTGCTTCAACTGGTCGCAAAGCTTCGGCAGGCCTTTCATGTAGCGCTCGCGGGACTCGATCTTCTTGTCGAGGATCACGCGGTCGAAGCGCTCCTTGCCCTTGTTGAGCTTGTCGGCGAGCTCCAGATAGGAATCGGTGACGAATCCGAATAGGTGGAGGTGTTTGGCGACTTCGATTTCCGCATCCTCGATGCGCTTGGAAATTTCCACTTCCTGCTCGCGGGTGAGCAGCGGGACCTGGCCCATCTGTTTGAGATACATCCGGACCGGGTCGTCGAGGATGTCGAGCTTCTGGTCGGCTTTGACGTCTTCCTCCTCGCCGTCGCCTTCGTCGCGCTTCTTGTCCTTGTAGCGGTCCACCTCGGAGGCGTCGATGATGTCGAACTCCATGTTGCGGAGTCGCTCCATGATGGCCTCGACGTCGTCGGGATCGACAAGGTCGTTAGGCAGGATCTCGTTGATGTCGTCGTAGGTCAGGTAGTCCTGTTCCTTGGCGAGTTTGATGAGTTCGCGGATTTTCTCCTGGATTTCAGGGGTGTCGATCCGGCGCTTGGGGGCTTCGGGAGTCCTGGCGGAGGCCTTGGTTTCGGCGTTGGCCGGGGTGGGAGTGTCCTTTTTGGTTTTGGCAGGCGCGGGTTTCTCGGCGACCACCACCTTGGGCTTGGCTTCGACCGCGGGTTTGGCGGGAGTCTTGACGACGACTTTCGGTGCCGCCTTCACGACCGGCTTGGCGACTGCTTTCGGGGCAGGGACAACGACGGGCGGTTTTTTCGACTTGGCTTCCTTCACGGGAGGGGCCTGCTTTTTGCTCTTCGGGTCCTCCTTGGGTGCTGCCGTTTTGGAAACCTTTACCTGGGGTTTTGCGGCGGGTTTCTTGGAAGAAGATTTGGATGCGGACATGGAATAAAATGCGCTTGAGTCAGAAAACAGGCCAGATTTCACCTAGCCTAGGGGCGTTGCGGAAAAATCGCAGGCGGAGCGGAATGAAGAGGCGCAGCGAGGACCCGTCAAGACCTTTCTTCCGATTTGAATTGCCGGAAAATCAAGGGTTCACGGGACTTCGCGACGCAGGGGAAATCCAATATCCCGGATTTTCATCGGGTGCAAGAAGTGATCGTGATTGAGCTTCCTCCGATTTCCGGTTTCAAATCGCCGGGAAACACTTAGGGTGCGCCACCGCACATGATCACCGTCACTCCCAAAGCCATCGAAGAACTCGGCAAGCTGCTCGCGAGCAAGGCCAAGTCCGCCCAGTCGGGCCTGCGTCTCGCCGTTCGCCGCGGCGGCTGTGCCGGCTGGCAATACGAGATGAACGTGGCCGATCCCGAGCCCGGTGACGAGATCGTCGAATCCGGCGCGTCGCGGGTGATCGTCGCCGCCGACAGTTTCGACCGCTTGCGCGGTTGTGAAATCGACTACTCCGACGACCTGACCGACGCCGGTTTCAAAATCCACAATCCCCGTGCCGCAAGATCCTGTGGCTGCGGCACTTCGTTCGAAACTTCCGACGAAGCACCGGGCGCCCACGCGGTGCCGGACGGCGAGGCCTGCGGCACACCCTGACATCCAACGCCGTCGTGCCCCGCATTGTTGAAGAGCCGCCGCCGAGCCGTCCCGCCTATTTCTGGTGGTTGTTGGCGAACGCCCTCGCGCTTTGTTTCGCGATCGTTAGCTGGGCGGTCTGCCTGCACGTGTTCGGGCACCCGGAAATTCCGAGAAACTACGAGATCCTCGGCAAGCTCGGCCGCTCGCCTGTCCTGAAACGCTACACGGTGCTCGATGTCCCTAACGGCAACGCGCTGGCGCCCAAGGAGCTCTACAAGCGCTATTTCGGCTACACCGAGGAGCAGCGGGTCCGCGCCAACTCCCTGCTGATGCGGAACTATCTCACGAACTTCGACCGGCCGCTGCTTCTGAACTACGTCGAGGGCGACTATCAGGTTGGGGAGATCAGGAAGTTGGGCGAGAAGGATTTCTTTGATCCGGGCATCGTCATTCGCGCGCAGGCCTTGGTGAAGCCCGACGACTTCACCAAGCCGATGCCGTATCCGGTTTTCATTGAATACGTCTTTCCGACCCAGCAACCAGGGGTCGCGGGCTCGTTCAAATCCGGCGATATCCTGGAGGTTAAGAAGAGCCCGAATTGCGCGGCGGTCGTCCACATTTCCAAGATCATCCACGAGGACGAACCCGCGCTGCTGCTGACCGTCATCCCCATCGCCTACGGATCTTACCAGATCGGTGATGCCGGATCGTTCCCGATCGAGCCTCCCGTGAAACTCCGGCCAGCGGCGGGGTTCCCGGTGTTCAAGAATTAGAACCTCAACTTGGCGGGTCTCGCCGCGTCCCGGTTGAGCTTGTCGCAAACCAGCGCGCAGAGTTCGAAAACCATCGGCTCGGCGATCGCGTAGAGCACCTGCGTCGCCTGCTTGCGGCGGGTGACTAGCCCCGTGTCGTATAGCAGCTTGAGCTGCTTGGAGACGTTGGCCTGGCTGGTGGGCAGCTGTCCGACAATCTCGGAGACGCTCATCTCGCCGGACTTCAGTTCCTGGATGATCGCCAGCCGCGTGGGCTCGGCAAAGGCCCGGAACAAGGCGGCGACGCGTTCGAGTTGGTCGGCTTTGAGTTTCACGGACAAAGGCGTATCAGATGAAAATAAATGTTGCAAGCATAACTATGTGGCGATATGGCTATTTCACGACTCACGCCAATGAAAATTCAAGCCACACAACTTAACGCCGAAATCCAATCCGGCAAACGCGTTTCCCTCATCGATGTCCGCACGCCCGCCGAGTATGGGGAGGTCCATATCCCCGGTTCGCAACTGATGCCGCTCGACCGGCTGGACGCCGCCGCCGTCAAGTCCGCCTCCAGTGATGACGGGCAGTGCGTGCTCATCTGCCGCAGCGGCAAGCGCGCCGAGCAGGCCTATCAAAAACTCCACGCCGCGGGATGCGGGAATCTCGTCATCCTCGATGGTGGTGTCACGGCATGGGAGAGCGCCGGACTGCCGGTGGAGCGGGGCGCGAAGGCGATGTCGCTGGAGCGCCAGGTGCGCATCGCCGCCGGGTCGCTGGTGCTGCTCGGCGTGATTCTCGGCACCTGGGTGCATCCCGGGTTCTACGGCCTCAGCGCCTTCGTTGGCGCCGGCTTGATCTTCGCCGGCGTCACCGACTGGTGCGGCATGGCGATGGTTCTGGCGAAAATGCCCTGGAACCAGCGCTCCGGCACCAAGTGCGTCGGCAACTCGTGCTCGATCTAACCTCCAACCCCCACCGTCATGTTTCTCCGTCAAATCACCGATTGCGCGCTCGCGCAAAACGCCTATCTCATCGGCTGCCAGCGCACCGGTGAGGCGGTCCTCATTGATCCGGAGCGCGATCTCGACCGCTATTTCCAGGTCGCCGCGGAAAACGACCTGCGCATCACCGCCGTCGCGGACACCCACATCCATGCCGACTACCTGAGCGGCGCCCGCGAGCTGATGGAGCGCCACGGCGTGACCGGCTATCTCTCGGAAGAAGGCGGGCCGGACTGGCAGTTCGAGTGGGCGAAAGGCCGTGCCAACGCCCGTTTTCTCAAACACGGCGACGTCTTCCGCGTCGGAAACATCGAATTCAAGGCGCTTCTAACACCAGGCCACACGCCCGAGCACATGAGCTTTCTCGTCACCGACACTGGCGGCGGCGCGGACGAGCCGATGGCCTTGCTGACCGGCGACTTCATCTTCGTCGGCGACGTCGGTCGTCCTGACTTGTTGGAGAGCGCCGCCGGCCAGGCGGGAGTCATGGAGCCCAGCGCTCGCACGCTTTACGCCAGCCTGCGGGCGACGGCGGACTTGCCGGCGCATCTGCAAATCCTCCCCGCGCACGGTGCGGGCAGCGCTTGCGGCAAGGCGCTCGGCGCGATTCCTAACAGCGTTCTGGGTTACGAAAGGAAATTCAACCCGGCCTTCCGCGAGGCGCTGACCGCCGGCGAGGACAAGTTCGTGAGCGACATCCTCCACGGCCAGCCCGAGCCGCCGCGCTATTTCGCCCGGATGAAGCGCGACAACCGACTCGGTCCCGCGCTTTTGCCGGATGGCAAGCTCCCGGCCCCGAGCCGGATCGATGTGGACGAACTCGACCCGTGGATCGGGCAAAAGGACCGGGTCGTTCTCGACCTGCGGGCGGACCGCGCGGCCTTCGCGGAGAAACATCTGCGTGGCTCGCTTTTCGCGCCGATGCCGGGCGGCAAGCTGCCCGTCGCCGCCGGATCTTATGTCGATGAAGCCGCCCGCATCCTGCTGGTCTTGGAAAACGAGGCGCAGCTGGATGAAGCGGTGCGGCAGTTGGTCCGCATCGGGCTGGAACGGGTGGAAGCGTGGATTCCTGCAAACGAAGCTCTATCCGCCAGCGGTCTCGTTTCCAGCTATCCGAGAATTTCCACGCGGGAGCTTCAGGCCGGCAAGCACGTGCTCGACGTGCGCGGGGCGGATGAGTTCGCCGCTGGCCACGTCGTCGGCGCGAAGAACATCGCCTACACCCGGCTCGCCGCGCGGCTCGATGAAGTGCCGTCGGGTTCGCCGCTGTTCGTTCATTGCGGCAGCGGCCTCCGGGCCGGCATCGCCGCCGCCTACCTGGCCAGCCAGGGCCGCGATGTCGTGCACGTCGATGGCGGTTATGCTGAAATCCATGCGGAGCTGAAATCATGAACGCCCTGGCGCTGCTAGGTACCGTCGGCATCGGGCTCGCGCTCGGCCTAACGGGTTCGGGCGGCAGCATCCTGACCTTGCCGGTGCTGGTCTATCTCGCCGGGATTCCGCCGCGCGATGCGGTGGGGCTCAGTCTGCTCATCGTCGGCGCGGCGGCGCTGGCCGGCGCCTGGCAGCGCGCGAGGGCGGGGGAGGTATATTTCAAAGCCGCCGGCATGTTCGCGCTTTCCGGCATGGTGGGCGCGGTGTTCGGCGCGAAATTGACGCCCTTGGTTCCGCCTGCGGTAATCATGCTTTCCTTCGCCGGACTGATGATCGTGTTAGGAATCCGGATGCTGGTGCCGCGGAAATCCCTGCTTCAGCCGGAGCCGGAGTGCCACCCTGCGCGATGCCTGCTCGCGGGCGCGGGAGTCGGGGTTCTCACCGGATTTCTCGGCGTGGGCGGCGGTTTCCTGCTGATGCCCGCGCTGGTGAAATTCGCGCGCCTGCCGATCCGCGTGGCCACCGGCACCTCGCTCGCCATCATCGCGGCCAATTCCGCGTCGGGATTTGTCAGCCATCTTGGCGACGCTCCCACGCCTTGGTTGCTGGCGGCGGTCTTCTCGTTGATCGCGGTGGCCGGGGTTTTGGCGGGCGGGAAAATCTCGTCGCGGGTTCCGGAAAGAACCTTGCGGCTTGCGTTCGCGGGGCTGGTGTTGCTCACCGCCGCTTTCGTGGTCTGGCAGACGTTCCCTTAAAATTGAAACCAATCCGTCGGCTCGTGCTGGCCCGCGCAGTGCAGGCCGACGTGGCCGTGTCCGAGCTCCGCGAGGCAGTTCCGGAGCATGGATAGAATGGTCTCCGGCGTGTTGCAGTCCGAGCTCAAGTGGCCGAGCACCACCCGCCCGAGCGCCGGGTGGGAAATGTCGCGGATCAACTCGGTGACCTGGCCGTTCGACAAATGCCCGTGCCGCGAACTGATCCGTTGTTTGATCGACCACGGCCGCTTGGTGTCCGCCTCCAGCAGGCCTTCGTCGTAGTTGGCCTCCACGAAAATCCCGTCCAGCCCGCGCAGCCGTTCGGTCATGCTGCGGGTGACGAACCCCGCGTCTGATAGGAATCCCAGCCGCCGCGTGTCGTGCCCGACCACGAAGCCCACCGGGTCCACCGCGTCATGCTGGATCGCGAAGGTCTCCACCGCGATGCCGCCGATGGCGAACACCTGGCCCGCTTCGAAAAATTTCCACGTCCCGCCCTCGATCCCGGACTCCCGCACCACTCTCGCGGTGGCCGGCGTGGTGAACACCGGCACCGGGTTCTGTTTGAGGAAAACCTTCAGCCCGCGGACGTGATCGCCGTGCTCGTGGGTGAGCAAGATCCCGTCGAGCGACGCGGGGTCGATTCCCACCTGTTGGAGCCGCAGCGACAACTGCTTCGCGCTCAGTCCCGCGTCGATCATCAGCCGCAGCCCGCCGCACTCGACGACCGCCGCATTTCCCCCGCTCCCGCTGCCAAGCACTGCAAATCGCATCACGCGCGAGACCATGCAGGGCCGGGTCAAATCAAGCCATGAAAAAAGAAGACCGCTGTGCCGTCCTTGGCGCTGTGAGCCACGTTCCGTAAACTCAATAAGTGGGGTCGTCCAATGGTTTTCCGTCTTCCTGAAAAGGCGTGACATCGTCCATCGGAAGATGACCCCGGTTCAATCATATCGGTTCGGGCCAGCTACCAAAATAGTCGTACACAGCAGTCGGGAGGAGACTACTCCGAGCCCGCTTTCCCGCAACCGAAATTATTTTAAAAATCCCTGGCGGCGGCCGATCATTTTTCTCTATCGCCCGCCGCTGCAAATGTTACCTCTGCGGCCATGAAATTCGTCTGCTTGCTTTGCGGGATCAGCTCGGTCGCTTTCGCCGCGCCGCCGGATCCCGACGAGGCGGTTTATCCGGCGATCGAGCGTTTCGTGGAAGTCCTCGAAGCGGTCCGCAAGCGCCACCCGGATGCGGACCGGCTGGCTTACGACCGGCTCGTCAACCACGCGCTCGAAGGAATGCTCGCCAGCCTCGATCCGCACTCTTCGTTCATCCACCCGGAAATGGCTCGGCAGATGCAGGAGAAAAAGGATCTCAATCCGGAACTGCCGTCGCTCGGGATGACCCTCGGTTTGCGCGATGACGGGCCTTACATCGCGGCCGTTTCACCGCTGGGCGCGGCGGCGCTTGCCGGCGTTTTACCCGGCTCGGGGCTGTTGGAAATCGACGGGCGGAAAACCCAGGGCGTGGATTTTTCCGAGTTGCTCGGACCGCTGCGCCGTGCCGCGGGCGAGACCACCCGTTTTTTGCTCAAGTCGCCGGCCGCCCCTCAACCGTTCGAGGTCGCGCTCGTTCATCGAGTGGTGGAGCAGCGCTCGGTCGCCGAGTCGAAGATCTGGAACAAGCAAAGCGGGACCGGCTACGTCCGCCTGGCGACTTTCGGCAGCGGCTGCGCTCGTGAAATGGAAGCCGCCCTCGACGAACTCGAAGACAGCGGCATGAAATTCCTGGTCCTCGATCTCCGCGAAAACGGCGGCGGCGATTTGAACGAAACCGTGAAAATCCTCGGCCTCTTCCTGCCGCCCGACACCGCCGTGGTCACCACCCGCGGCCGGGACGGGGAGTCGGCGGAACCGCTGAAAACCCCGGACCGCCAACGCCGGAAGCGTGACTATCCGCTCGTCGTCCTGCTCGACCGGATGTCCGCCTCCGCCTCGGAACTCACCGCCGGCGCGCTCCAGGATTTGAAGCGCGCCACCGTCGTCGGCGAGGTCAGCTACGGCAAGGGCTCCGTGCAGAACATCATCCCGCTGGGCGGCGGCACGGCGTTGCGGTTGACCATCGCCACCTATCACACGCCATCGGGAAACACCCCGCACCGCAAGGGGATCACGCCGGATGTCGCGGTGGTCATCGACGACACGGGCCGCGCGAATTTCGCCAAACGCTGCCAGATCGACGCGCTGAATCCTGACGAACGCAAAATTGTCGAGGCGTGGGAGGATCCGGTGATCGCCGCTGCGGTCAGGGTTTTCTAGCGGGCGGGGATGAATCGTTCCGATGTCTGGCGGAGGATCGCCATCCAGACTCGGCGACCGGTGATCGCCGCTACAGTCCAATGCCTTTACGAATCCTTTGACGCTCAGCCCGCTCTTTTCAGCCCAGTGGATGACTGCGGCTCTTCGGCGTAGTTCAAACGGTTCCTCTCCAGTCGGCGACTTGGTCGGGCAGCCTTTCTGGCCACGCCGGGAGAGATGTTGGATTTTGAATGCTCGGAGGTTTCCGTTCCGGTGAGGTCTTCTTGGATGCTTGCCTCCGGCGGGCTGGGCGACCGGTGATCGCCGCCACGCTGATACTCCGGGCGGAGGTAGCGGATGAGGCCGCGCTTTTCCTCGGCGGCGCACTCGTGGTTGAGAGCGACGAGACGGGTGAGTAGCGTAGCGGCGATCACCGGTCGCCGCGAGCCAAGATGAAGGCGGAGTGACGTGGGAATGCCGGAATAGGCGTGGAGAGTGCCGAAATGGCCGTTGCGAAGGCCGACCGGGGCGATGCGAGGAGACCGGAAGGATTGATAGAAGGGATGGACGTCTCGTCCCCGCGCATGGACAAAAGAAAAGCGCGCGTTGGATATCCCCCCGGATCTCGCAACGCGCGCTTTTTTCAGAGCCACTCGGCTTTGTCCTGTTCGGTTGACGTCCCCCCGGAAATCAAAAACGAACTTGTGTGGACTCGGCGTCTTGGCTGAGAGCTCCTCGGTGCCGAAGCGCCTCAGAACGAAATCAAATTGCCTGAAAATCAGGATAACGAAAGCTTTAGATGGTCCCAAAACCGGCCATAAGCGATGAAATCGGGGTTTGAAGTTAAGGAAACTTGGAAATTTGGAAATCGAAGGGAGGAATATGGGCTGGAATGGCGGGCGGTCCGCGGCGATGTTGCCGGACCGCCGCCGTGTCCGACCTTTTCACCACCCCCGCCGCCCTGACCGACAAGCCGAACCCCGCCGAACCGCTGGCGGCGCGGATGCGGCCGCGCTCGCTTGAAGAGGTGGCCGGCCAGCAGCACATCCTCGCGCCGGGGAAACTGCTGCGGCGGGCGATCGAGTCGGACCGCTTCACCTCGCTGATTTTTTACGGGCCGCCCGGCACCGGGAAAACCACGCTCGCCAGCGTGATCGCGCGGACGACCGGCTCGCGGTTTGAATCGCTCAACGGCGTGGAATCCAACGTCGCGGAGATCCGGGCGAAGATCGACCAAGCGCGGACCTGGCGCGACTTGCGCGGCGAGACGACCATCCTTTTCATCGACGAGATCCACCGTTTTAACAAAGCCCAGCAGGACGTGCTGCTGCCGCACATCGAGCGGGGAGTCGTCAGGTTCATCGGCGCGACGACGCACAACCCGTATTTCCACGTGAACTCGCCGCTGGTCTCGCGGTCGCAGATTTTCCAGCTCGAGCCGGTGCCGGTGGATGACGTCATCGGCGTCCTCGAACGCGCTCTATCCGACGTGGAGCGCGGCCTGGGCGCATACCAGGTGGTCGCCGCCCCCGAAGCGTTGCGGCACTTGTCGGAGAAATCCGACGGTGACGTTAGAAAGGCGTTGAGCGCGCTGGAGCTGGCGGTCCTAACGACCCCCGATGACGACGGCGCGGTGCGCCTGACCCTGGCGGTGGCCGAGGAATCCATCCAGCGCAAGGCGGTGGTTTACGATGCCCACGGCGACGCGCACCACGACACGATTTCCGCCTTCATCAAGTCGATCCGCGGCTCCGATCCGGACGCCGCGCTCTACTGGCTGGCGAAGATGCTGCACGCCGGCGAGGACCCGCGTTTCATCTCGCGGCGGCTGGTGATCTCCGCCTCGGAGGACATCGGCCTAGCCGATTCCAACGCGCTGCGGGTGGCGATGGACGCGCACGCGGCTTTCGAATTCATCGGCATGCCGGAGGGCCGGATTCCGCTGGCGCACGCCACCGTCTATCTGGCGACCGCGCCGAAATCCAACACCGCCTACGCCGCGCTGGGCCGGGCGATGGACGACGTGGAAAACGGCCGCACGCTCGCCGTGCCGGTGCATTTGCGGACGAACACCCGCAAGAAACTCGCCGCGGCATCCGGCGAGCCCGAGGAGTCAATGCGGTATCTTTACGCCCATGATTACGAGGGTGCCCACATTCCACAGGCTTATTTGCCGGAGGGGAAAGTTTACTATCAACCCGGCGACCAGGGCATGGAGAAACGCATCCGGGAGCGCCTGGATTTCTGGCGGAATTCGATGGGCGACGGATCGTCGGCATGAAGACGAGGTTGAGTGTCACGGAAACGGGTGGTCAGCAGCAAGGAAGGGCGGAATCCGTCCGCCCATGTGCATGAGGTGATCATGAGCTGAGGGAAGCCGCCAAGCATGGGCTATCCATGCGCCCGGCGGTCGGATACCGCCGTTCCTTGGGGGCGAGTTGCACCCGATCCTGTTCTGTCACTTTCCGGGTCGTTTTGCGAACGGCAGCACGAGCAGGAAATAGAACAGCAGCGCGATTGCGAACATCGAGCACAGATACCAGGGCCACGGGCCGAGGTGGTCGATCAGGCTGGGGTTGTCCGGCGGGCGCGAGGCGAAGCCGAAATTGCTGCCCAGCACGCCGTTCACCGACATCGCCATGCCGAGGTAGCCGAGCGACCAGCCGGAGATGACGAGCGGGCTTTTCCAAACCGGCTGCGGCGGACGCCAGCCTTCCACCAGCGGCAGATAGAGTGCGGCGGTGACCACCGCGAAGTGATGGATGAAAAACATGGCGAAGGGCGGATGCGGAAATCCGACGGTGATCGCCGGGGTGATGAGCGCCTGCAAGGTCGCTGCAAGCCCCCAGAAATACGTCAGCGCGCAGAGCAGCGGGCGCTTGGTGATCAAGGCGAAGCCCGCCGTGATCGCCGCGATGTCGCAGAGATGCAGCGGCAGAATGTTGTCGATGGATTTCGGCGCGTCCAACGATAGCCACGCCGCCTGGCCGAGCGGATAGGCGCTCAGGTTGAGGAAGGCCAGCAGCGCGGTCGCGAGGTTCCGTTGATTTCCCCCGCGTTTTCCGACGAGGAGGAACGCGGTTGCAGCAACCACGCCGATGCCGAGCGCGACGAAGTGCTCTTGCGTGAACGGGTGGAAGGAATGCGGCACGGGAATATTTTCTATCCATCGGATTCCAGCCCGCCGATCTCGGCCATGGCAGGTTCGCGGCCGAGGAAAACCTCGCGGGCGATGGCTTGCACGTCGGCGTCCGTCACCGCCATGACCTTGGCCCGCCAGTCCAGGGGCGCGGGGATGTGGCCGAAGTCGAGCAGGCCCTCGCCCGCCCAGCCGGCGTGGGAGCCGGTCGTCTCGAAGGCGAGCTTGCTTTGGGCGATGGTCAGGCGTTTCGCCCGGTCGAGCTCGCCGGGGCGCGGGCCGTTAGCCACAAGGTCGTCGATTTCACGGCGGATGCAGGCGAGCGCCTCGTCGCGCGATTCCGGGTCGAGTCCGGCGCTGATTTCGAAGGCTCCGGTCTCGTCGAAGAAGGTCACGTCGCTGCTGATCTGATAGCAAAGCCCGCGTTCCTCGCGCAGTTCGAGAAACAGTCGCGAACTCGCGGTTTCGCCCAGCATCATGCTCAGCATCCGCAGTGCGTGGCGGGATTCCGAGAGCCGGCCAGGCGTGTGCCAGGCGAGCGCGAGCTGGAGCTGGTCGGTTTCCCGCGCCTCCGCGATCGTCTGCGGGACCGCTGTCGTCCGGTCGAACGGGACCGCTTTGTCCGGCGCGTGGAATTCCTTCGGCAGGTGCGGCGAAACCATCGCCATCACCTCGTCCAGAGTGAACGGACCGGCAGCGGCGATGACCACGTCGTTGCGGAAATGGTGGCGGTTGCGGAAATCCATTAGAACTTCACGGTCGATTTTCGCGATCGATTCCAGCGAGCCGGAAATCGCGTTCCCCAGTGGGTGGCCGCCCCATAAGGCGCTCGAAATAAGATCGCCGATGTGGTCCGCCGGCGCTTCCCGATACATCGTGATTTCCTCGCCGATGACCTCGCGCTCCAGCCCGATTTCCGGCTCGGGAAACGTCGCGTGCCAGACCATGTCGGATAGAACGTCGGCGAGCAGCGGCATCAGGTCCGCCTCGCCGTGGCCTTCGTAAACCGTCTGGTCCTCCGAGGTGCAGGCGTTGAGTTGTCCGCCCGCGTTTTCGATTTCAAAACTCAGCTCGCGCGCGCTGCGGCGGACGGTGCCTTTGAAAACCATGTGCTCAACGAAGTGGGCGAGACCGGCCGGCAGGTTCCATTCGTCACGGCTGCCTGCGGGGATGTAGATCGAGAGTGCCGCGCACTCGGAGTCCGCCACCGTCGCGACCGCCAGCCGTGGTCCGCCGGGAATTTGCCGCCATTCGTAGATTGCCTTGCTCATCGTAAAAGTGCTTCCGCCAGCGCGAGATCCGCGGGGGTGGTGATTTTCAAATTCGGCTGGATCGACTCGATGAATTTCACCTGCACGCCGATGGCTTCCATGGCCGAGACTTCATCCGTCACCGCCAGGCCTTGCGCCGCCACCGCCTCGTAGGCCTCCAACAGCAGCGGGACATCGAAGACCTGCGGGGTTTCCATGAACCAGAGATTCTCCCGCGAAACCGCGCCCGCGCTGAAGTCCGCCGCGTCGGAGCGCTTCAAGGTTTCCGTCACGCGTCGGGCGAGGGCGGCCGCGCGGAATTCAACCGCCGCCGCCACACAGCGGTCGATGTCCGCGGCCGCGACCAGCGGCCGCGCGCCGTCATGCACCGCGACGAGGTCCGTTTGCGCTGATAGGGCGGCCAGCCCGGCCACCACGGAATCCTGCCGGTCCGTGCCGCCGTCCACGCGTCTGACAGGTTTGGAAAACCCGCCGCCCACCAGTTCCCAGCGTTCCGCAGGACAAACGACCACGATCTCCGCGATGGAATCCGCGGCGAGAAACGCGTTGAGCGTCCGCCGCAAGACCGGGATTCCGGCCAGCGGCGAGGCGAGCTTGTCGAAGCCCATCCGCCGGCTCGAACCCGCCGCCACGAGGATCGCGGAACAATTGCGGGTGAGGGAAGCGGCTGCCATGCGCGGAGATGTAACAGCCTGTCCCGCGCCGCGGAAAGAGCCAACTGCCAAGAAATTGCTTTTGAAACGGGCTCCGACTGCGGATCGGAGCTTGAAGAACTGCTCCCATTCCTTGCGCGGCGGAGCGCCGGCCAGCAGCTCGTTGGCGACCTTGTGGTTGGTGATCTGTTTGGAGGCGGGATCGAAGACCAGCTTCGCGTTCACCCGCAGGGCGAGGACTCCGAGCGCCATCGACTGGCAAAGCGGACCGGCCACCGCGAACGATGAGCGGCAGGTTTCCTGGCCCTTGCAGGCGAGCAGGAAATTCTTGAAATGGTTGGACGGGCTTTTCGGAATTTCCGGCAGGCTCGACTTCATCTCAGCGGCCTTGGGGCCGAGGATCTGCAGGGTGCTGGCGAGGTCTCCGCCGTAAATGACCTTGCCGGGTGGCCGCGCCTTGGTTTCCACCTTCCGGTGGATGGCGGCGGGATGTCGCTGTCCACGACCGCCGCACCGATGTTTTCCGGCAGGGACGGCAGGTTTTTCACGCCGTCATACCATGTGAGTTTCACCGGCGGCATCGCGCCGCGCGCGGGGAACCGGAAGGCGAGCGTGGACGCCTGCGGGAAAATGAACGGGCTGTGGCCTTCCAGCAGCAACGGGTCCACCTCCGTCGGCAGGCCGAGATTGAGAAACTGGTGGGCGGTGTCGAAGATGTGCGCGCCCCACTCGCCGAGCGCGCCGTTGCCGAAGTCATACCACGAGCGCCACTCGCCGTTGATGTATCCCTTGTTGTATTCGTGAAATTGCGCCGTCGCCAGCCAGGTGTCCCAGTCGAGGGTGTCCGGGACGGGCTGCTTCGGCAGATAGTCGGAAACCTTCATGCCGTGCCAGCGCCGCGGGTTGTTCATGAAGGCTGTGATCTTGGTCACGTCCCATTCGCGTCAGGTTAAGGCTAGGATGCCTGATTCCACAGGGGATTTCCGGGTTCGCTTGTCCCGTTGAACGTGCCTCGAATCCGGATTAAAGGCGGCAGAATCCTCAAGATTGCGGGATTTTATGAGATGGACCGCTAGCAGGTCGTAGAGCTTTTCATAACTCAGTCTCGCTCGCCCGACTAGACTTCCTATCCTCTGCGCGATCTTCATGCCGAGCTGGTGGGCGATCATCCCGGCTAATACAAGCGCTTGGATGTGATGTTCGTTACTCTTGCTTCTTTTCGTCGGTCTTCGGCGCACCGCCACCCTCTTGCTTGTGCGGAGGGGCGGAAATAGGCGGCGATACGGCGACGGCGGGTTTCTTCGGCGGTGCGTTGGGATTGACCGGGGCGGCGCCGGAAGGGGCGACCGTAACAGGAGGGGTGACGGCGCTGGTGGCCTTGGAGATCTCGACAAGTTCGATCTCGAAGACGAGGACGGAACTCGGCTCGATCACGGGGCCGCGCTGCTTGTCTCCATAACCGAGGCTCGGGGGAACGAAAAGTTTCCACTTCGAACCCATGGCCATCAGCGGGAGGGCCTCCTGCCAGCCCGGCACCACGCCGCTCACAGGAAACTCCCGCGGCTGTCCGCGGGAATCATCAAAGACGGTGCCGTTGATGAGCTGGCCCTTGTAAATCGCCTTCACCTTGTCGGTCTTTACCGGCTTCGGGCCATTGCCTTCCTTGATCACCTGATACTGCAGGCCGCTGGCGGTGGTGATGACACCTTCCTTCTTGCCGTTCTCGGCAAGGAATTCCCCCGCGAGCTTGGTGTTCTTCTTGGCGAGTTCGGCCTGCTTCTTCTCCATTTTGACGCGAAGTTCGTTCTGGAAGGCGGTCATGATTTTCTGCTGCTCTTCCTGCGAATATTTAGGTTCTGTGCCGGCGAGCGCTTCCTTGATGCCGTCGATCAGGTTGTCCAGGCTGGCATCAACGCTGTTCGTTCGCAATTTCTGGCCGAGGTCGGCACCGATGATGTAGCTCACGGCAATCATGTCGACCGGTTCTGCCGGTGCGGTCGCGGGCGGGTTGGCGGGTGCCGGAGGTGCCGGTGGTGGGGTGTTCTGGGCAAACAAGGCGCTGCCGAAGAGGGGAAGGAGGATGCTGGTTAAAACGCGGATCTTGTGCATGGTGGTGATGGTTACAGGTGATCGTCGGGGGTGCTTCGAGCGCAGACATTAAATCCGCCGCGTTGCGAGTCAAGCGGTTCGTGCTTGCGGTTCAGTCTGTGAAACCCGAATCTTCCACGGCGAGGAATTTAGCCGAATGCGGGCACTTGCGCCCGATGCCGGGGGCCGGACCGGCCTTCTGGCAGGCGGAGCAGGCGGGCATCTTTCTGGGCACCTCCGGGACCCGGCCTCAGCGCACCCGCCCTAACAGACACGGCGGCAGGGTTTTTTGGATTTCGCGGCAAATGCGGACCTGCTCCTCGTTCTTTTTGAGCAGCGGGAAAATTCCCACCTTGATCGGTGCCATGCGCGGGACGAAGCGGAGGATGGTGCGGACGTCCTCCTTGCCTTTCTCGTCGGTTAGAGTTTCCTCGTCGAAGGCCTCGCAAATCAGCGCGAGCACCGTGCGGTCGCAGCCGGCGGACGGCTCGACGACGTGCGGCAGGAATTTTTCCTTGGTCTCCTCATCGAAATACACGAGCGACTTGCCGGCGCCCTTTTCATGCACGCCGAGGTCGTAGTCGGTGCGATAGGCCACGCCTTCGAGTTCCTGGATGCCGAAGGGAAACTCGTATTCGATGTCGTAGGTCTTTTTCGAATAGAACGCGCGCTCGCCATCCGGCACATCAAGGATATGGAGTTTTTCGAGCGGGATGCCGATCTCGCCATAGAACTTGAGCCGCTCTTCGAGCCATTCGTCAGTGAGGCGCATGCCGTCGTCCGGGTGGCAGCCCCCCCCTTTTTTTTCCCGCCCTCCGGTCCACCCATGAGCTTTCTCAACGGCCTTCACCCCAAAAGCAATTTCCTTGGCGCCAGCCAAAGCCCTGAGAGACGGGGATGGCGCTCGTAAACCAAAACCATGAACCGAAAGGAGAACGTCAAACTAACGAGCGACTGAAAGACTTTATTGAAACCCGGCGGGAACCAACCCGCCCGGAAAGGGCTGACCACCCACCGGAAGCGAGCCTTGGTCGGCGTCCAGAAATGGCGTCTCCAAGCGTAGGCAGCAGGTCGTAAAGCCGTGTGATTGAGCCTCGAAATGCTTATTGACGGGGGAGCCTTCGTGTTAGGAATAGCGGAGGCAACACCGAAGCGCCGCAATGGTCTGGCGTGGAGGTCCGCCCGGGGTCTGAGGGCAGGGCAGAGCGATAAATAGGGTTTCCAGGGAAGCTGGGAGAGCCTCCTGTTTCCACGACATCAGCCGGATTTGGATCACACCGGCTCAACAAGATCCTGGATCATTGGCGTGCTTCTCGCCAGTGGTCGCCAAGAAAGAGGAAGCAAGCGTGGTATCAGACGCCGAGCGGAATGCGAAGGCGCGAGAGATGGACAGAGGCAGTCTTAGTATCTTCATAGTAGCGGTTGAAAGCAGGGAATGGAAGCGCAGCGGACATAGAGTCCCCGGAGGCGAGCCCCGCGAGGGGTGAGCGCAGCGAATCAAACCATCCCGAGGAAGCCTGTGAGTAGCAAAGGAGGATACCGGGGTTGTGGACCCGTTGTCGGAAACACCATTTGAAACACAGAGATCATGAAAAGCGTGTCAACCAGAAGACAACGGATAGTATTGGCAGCGCAGAAGTTTCGGCAGGAGCCGTTGACTGCGTTGAGCCACCATATGGATCTGAACTGGATGTGCGAAGCCTACCGTCAAGTGCGCAAGAACGCCGCGACGGGAATCGACGGTCAGACAGTCGCCCAATACGGTGAGAACCTCGTGGAGAATCTGCGGGACCTGCAAACTCGGGCCAAGAGCGGCAGCTACCAAGCACCGCCGGTCAAGCGCGCATACGTCCCCAAGAACAGCTCAGTAACATCTATCTGCACGAGGTGCTGGACAAATGGTTCGTGGAATCAGTTCAGTCCGCATGTCAGGGGAGAACCTTCATGGTGCGATATGCCGATGACTTTGTCATGGGCTTCGAGCGATTGGAGGATGTCCATAAAGTCCAGCGGGTGATCGCGAAGCGGTTTGCTCGTTTCGGGCTGAAGATCAATACTGAGAAAACGCGGTTGGTGCGCTTCGGGCGGCCATCGCGGACTGGAGGAGTCGGTGAAAAACCGGAGACCTTCGACTTCCTTGGCTTCACCCATTACTGGGGGAGGTCACAGAAGGGCAATCAGGTGGTGATGAAGAAAACCGCCAAGGGGCGGTTCCGACGGACGCTGCAACCGATCAAGGAATGGGGGATGGAACACCGTCACCTGCCCATGAAGGAGCAGCAGCGCAAGCTCAACGAGAAGCTGCGTGGTCATGACGGCTACTACGGAGTCACTGGAAACATCCGCATGCTGTCACGGCTGCGGTATGAAGTGGCAAAGTTGTGGCGTAGGTGGCTACAGCGGCGCAATCGCAGCAGCAGCCCGAACTGGGAACGGTTCCAAGGCATGCTGAGTGTCTTCCCCTTATTTCCTGCTCGCATCATACACTCCAAAATGCAATGAAACCACAACCCCGAGGAACCGGATGCGTTAATTGCGCTCGTCCGGATCAGTGGGGGGCGTCGTCCGGCCTTCGGGTCGGGCGGCCCTATCCCGGAAGCAATTACACCCAGGCGGCGAAGAGCATGGGCATGACAACCCGCGAGGTCATGATGGCCATGAAGGAAGCCGATATGTCGCAAGACCGCTCGCAACTCGCGTTGCAAGGGTTCACGAACATCAAAGCTATGCCCGCCGAGACCATGCGTAAGGTGCGAGAGATCGACCCCAAGCGATACGAGGAGGTGATACAGGCGACGAGACGGCAGGCGTCGCGGGTTGACTTGCGAGATCGGTGAAATAGCCCTCGACACGGTGCGGGTTTTACCACAGGTTCTCCCCGCTGCGCCGCAGCAGCTAGCCATCGAAGGCTGTTTATTTTTACGCAATAAAAGCGGTTGGAAAAGATAAGAAAAAACACAACAAAAAAGGGCATCTGCTCTTGTACCGTGGAATAAATTAAACATTTACACTCATGAAAAAAACGATTGCCCTATTTATTATTTGCTTGATAGTGAGTAATTTAATTGCTCAAGACGAATTTAGTATAGCCAAAGTGGGAGAACAAGTTCCCGAATTTTCAATTACTAAATCAGATGGTAGCGTGTTGAATATTAATGACTTGAAAGGAAAAGTTGTAATGATTAATTTCTTTGCTACTTGGTGTGGACCTTGCGGAATCGAGCTGCCAGAGGTTGAAAAGGAAATCTACAATAAATTTAAAGATAAAAATTTTGTATTGCTGGTGATTGGTCGTAACCATACCTACCCTGAGCTTGAGAAATTCAATACATTTTCATTTCCAATGTATTCAGACCCCAATAGACAAATTTTCGATATGTTTGCCAAACAAAGTATTCCACGAAATTATTTGATTGACAAAGATGGCAAAATTGTACTTGCAACTGTGGGCTACGTTGAAGAGGAATTCAAACAATTTCCGAAAAAAATTGAACAACTTTTAAAATAAACTCGAAAAATTGAACGTGAAATTTGTTGTAAAAAAATTGCTATCTTTTTTTGTTTATTTGTTGTAAGTCAACAGATTACAGCTCAAAATAGGTATGTAGTGCACCGTTTCCTTAGCTTAGTGACTGTGCGTTTGGATTTGATAAGACTTAGTTAGTTGAATGATCCGCCGCAGTTTCTCAGGACCTTTCGTCCAGACAAACGGGCCGCAGGTCTTATTATATTCGCTCACGAAGTCTTTGAGGAACCGGACAAGCTCCTTGTTGGATCGGTGCACGGATTGCTGGAGTCCTTGACGCGTCAAAATCGAGAAAAAACATTCCGCAAGATTTACCCAACTCGCATGAGTGGGTGTATAGTGGAAGC
>NZ_JBIKBQ010000039.1:0-30319 GCF_058122085.1 Luteolibacter sp.
GCTTTCGGATTCGAATCCACCATACCACGCCAGTGTCCAAGGTCTGCCAGTTTTGGTCGAAATGTTTCCACCCTGATTGGGGACTTTCAGGCGCTTTTTCAAATCCGTTGAAAAGCCGTAATAGAATCGTTCCGGGTTCTGCTCGGAGCGCAGGATATAGGCGTAGAACATGTGATCAAAATTGCGATAAGTTTCCGGCATGAGCAACTCTTCTCCGCCACCCTTCTTCGCCAAGGCTACGAAGGGCATTCTTCGCTTCCATTAGCTCTCCGAAGGCCTGCCATTCGAAGCTTCCGGCACGCTTGGGCGTCATGAAACCGCGACATTCCCGCCGATACGCCACCTTACAAAAGCAACTCGCCGCCACCGGACCCGTGAGCCAAGGCAGCGTCGCTTTCCAACCGCCTGGCGCTTGGCGCTGGACCTTCAAGATCAAAGGCAAAACCGCATGTGTCGCCCTGTCCGAAGAGCAGGCGGCGCAAATGCTTCAAGCCATCGAGAACCACAAGCGGGTGGAGGAAATTGTAAAGGAAATGAGGGAAATTACCCAGACCTCAATCCTTGAAACGGTTCCTGGGATCCGGCGACGCAAGCCACTCTCTGAGATCCCAAAAGCACGTTAAGTTAGCGCCATTCGGGTCAGTGTGCAAATCTTGAAAGAATTTCAGCGAGAATCCCCGTGTGATCCGAAAGTCTGATTCCGGCTTTGCATTCTACGCCGGGACAAGTTCCGGCAGCGTATTCTTTCGGTAGCCATCGTTTCAGTGAGAATCGCAGGTCGGGCGAGGTGGCGAGGTGGCGAGGTGGCGAGGTGGCGAGGTGGCGAAGTGGCGAAGTGATCGATGAGGAGCTTGCCGTCCGGGTCGGTGAGTTCCGCGGTGGGGATGGAGAGCGAAGGAGCGGGGGGAGGAAGAAATGATGAATGAGGAGTGTTGATTTTTGATGGGGAGAGAAGAGTAGTAGCCTCCGGCGGGAGAGGGTGAGGTGCGGCGGTCATAGACGCGCCGCTACAGGGGCCATGCACGGAGCGAGACGCTCCGGCAACGGACTTGGGGCGAGACGCCCGCAGCCACGCGGCAGGAGGAACTGGAGCAGGAGATCGAGGACTTCAGTCCGGACTGGGGAGGAATCGAAGACGGACTGAAGTCCTGGACTACGTTTGAAGAAGACGCGGCGCGGGGTCAGGCGATGAGCTTCCGAGAGGCTTCCCGCCCGCGGACTTTGGCCCGCAGGTGCTGGCGGAAACGCTTGCTCCGTTGCTCGACGAATTCCGGCGCGTAAAGCCGCAGGGCCAGATTGCGGAAACCATCCCTCAACTCGTCCACACTCATGTCGGTGGGACGGAAGTTGATATCAAACAAGGTGCAGCGTTCGGTCGCATCCGCAGAGAGCAGGCGGCCTTCTTCTGATAACCGTTTCCACAATGGGGTGCCGGGAAACGGCGTGAGATAGGTGATCTGAACATCGTAAACGCCGCTCTCCTCCACGAAGCGAAACACATGTTCGAAACTCTCCGGTCCGTCGCCATCCAAGCCGAGGATGAAGCAACCGTTCACGGTGATTCCATGGCGTTGGATCGTCTCGACCGCGCGCAGGTAGCGGTCGGTGCGGCGCGCCTTCCAGTTGGATTTCTGCTCCACGCCATTGAGCGACTCGAAACGCGGGCTTTCAAAGCCGATCAACACCTGATGGCAGCCGGCGTCGCGCATCATTTTCAAGAGGTCCTCGTCGTCGGCCAGCGAGACGTCGGTCTCGGTAAACCAACTCAGGCCTTCCTTTTCCAATCCCTTCATCAACTCGCGACCATGGCGTTTGTCGGCGAAGGTATTGTCATCGGCGAACTCGATGAACGGCCGGCCGAACAGCTCTTTCAAGCGCCGCACCTCGGCGAGCACCTTGTCCACCGGCTTGGTGCGGAACACCGGTGAGAGCCGCATCGAGGCCGCGCAGAATTCGCAGGCATAGGGACAGCCGCGCTGGGTCTGCACGGTGAAACGCGGGTAGCGCTCGGGAGATAACAGCTCGAATCGCGGCATCGGCGCATTGCGGAAATCGAAGGGCCCCTTGATGCGCGCGTCGTAAACCGGTTTCAGATCACCGCGTTCCAGATCGCGCAGCACTTCCGGCCACACCACCTCGCCTTCGCCGATGACCAGGGCATCGACGTGTTTCGCGGCCTCCTCCGGCGCTAGCGTCGCGTGCAGGCCGCCAAGGATCACCTGGATGCCTTTTTCGCGAAAACGCGCGGCCATGGCATACGCCTCCTTCGAGGTGGCGCTCAGCGTCGAGAGCGCGATCGCATCGAAGCGGTCCGGCACCTCGTCGATGTCCCGCACCTCGAGATACTCCGCGCCGATGTGCGGCGGCGACATGCCCGCCAGCGTTAGAAGCCCGAGCGACGGCAGCGCCTCGATTTCGCGGGCACGCCGGGCCACGGCGGGAAACGACAGCCCGAGCTCCAGCAGTTCCGCATCGACGAGCCGCAGCCCGCTCATGGCTACATATCCGATGTTCATGATCGTGAGAATAGGATGATAGCGATGCCCGTCGCGGCGGACAGCACAGGAATGAAAAACAAGTGGCGGAAGGGTTTCCACCAGGCACAGAGGAAACAACAGGACGGCATCGTGATCAACGCCACC
Organism: Luteolibacter sp.; assembly: GCF_058122085.1. Classification (NCBI taxonomy): domain Bacteria; kingdom Pseudomonadati; phylum Verrucomicrobiota; class Verrucomicrobiia; order Verrucomicrobiales; family Verrucomicrobiaceae; genus Luteolibacter; species Luteolibacter sp. The sequence continues at coordinate 2,643 of NZ_JBIKBQ010000039.1, forward strand.
AGCAGGGAGATCGATCCGAAGCGCGCGGCAGCGGCGGGGACGCCGAGCGGTGCCAGCGAGAGCGCGTAAAACAGGTTGATCAGCCCGATCCCGAAAAACGAGATGTGGCCGAGCCTGACCATCCGCCGCTCGCGGCTGCCGTAGCCGCCGAGCCAGTCCTCGCGATGGAACAGCATTCCCATCACCGCGCCGCTGAGCACACCGCCTAGAAAGCCGGACCATCCGGCCATGAGTGATAGTTGAAGCGGTTCCATCGGAGGATTGATTGGCGGTTAGTGGCTGGAGGCGTTGACGAGACCGTTGAGGGAATTGACGAGACCCGGGCCAGTTCCACGACCGCGGCGGGGTGAGTAAAATTCGACGAGTTCTTCGACGGCGCGTTCCGCCACGACCAAATGTCCGGCAGTGGTCGGATGCACGCCATCCCAGAAGAGATAGTCGTCCACATTGTTGCCGGAATCAACCGCTTCTTGGGTGGCGTTCACCAGGCCGAATCCTTCGGGATCGGCGGCGATTTCCCGGATCAGGCCGGCGGCATCGAGGCGGATCGTCGGAATCCCGGCGGCGTCCAGCGAATCCAAGGCCTTGTCCAGCCCGGCGTTATAGACCTCCGTCAGATAAGACAACTGCGCGCTGCCAACCGGCCCGAGCGAGCGCCCGAACGGCGTGAGTCCGAGGTCAGGCAGGTTGGCCACGAGAATGTGCCGGGCTCCATGGCTGGCAAGCGCGACGACCGACTGGGCGGTGTTTTGCACCGCGTGATGAATGGTCAGGCCCATGTTGCCGCCGAAGGTCAGGGTGGTGAAAAGATCGTTGGCACCGATCCAGACGGTGTGGAGCGCGGCGGGGTCGGCCCCTCCGGTGTAAAGGAAGGCGTTTCCGGTGTCCGACAGGCTGTCGCCGAAGGTCACGATTTTCGAATACGGCTTATCCGCCGCGGCGGAAACAGCGGTGAGGACGAGCGAGGCGGCGAGCGCGCGACCGGTGTTGCGGACGACGGATGATAGTTTGACGGGGTTCATGATCATGTTGGTTTGGAGTGGGGACCGGCTCCGGCCGACCTCGCGGTCTGGGAGCGAAACTTCCTCCCGACACCCAACAATCCGGGAAACCCGGCGCAGGTTACGCACCCGGCCGCATTTTTTGAAAATCATCCCATCCCACCCGACTACGCCCAGTCCGGGCGCGCCGTCTCGAAGCGCATCGCCTCGCCCGTCCGCGGATGCTGGAACGAGAGTTTCCAGGCGTGGAGCTGGAGCGGCGGAGCTTCGGGATCAAGCGTCTGCGTGTCGCCGACGCGGCGGTCTGGCAGATACGCCGGATCGCCGACGACGGGATGGCCGAGCTGCCAGAGATGGACGCGGATCTGGTTGGTCCGGCCGGTTCCCAACTTCGCCTCGATCAAGGTGGTGCCGTCCGCGCAGCGCTCTATAATTTCGAAATCAGTGCGCGAGGGCAGGCCGTCTAACTCGTCGATGCCGCGGGTGCCCATCACATCGGGTTCGGCGGAAATCGGAGCTTCTGAAAAGAAAACGTCCTGTGCCGGATGACCGAGCGCGCGGACGAGGTAGCGCTTGTCCACCGCGCCTTCGAGGAACTGGCGCTGCAGCAAGCGGCAGAAGTGGCGGGTGCGGGCGAAGACGACGAGGCCGGTGGTGTTCGCGTCCAGCCGGTGCACCGGACGCGGGTATTTCGGCGCGTAAACCCCGTTCAAAATGTGTTGGAGCGTGTTGCGGTGGAAGCGGCCGCTCGCGTGCATCGGCAGCGGCGCGGGTTTGCGGACCACCAGGATCGCCTCGTCCTCGTGCAGCACTTGGATTTCCGCGGACACGGGCGGCTCGACATCCGGCGGGAAGATTTGAACGACTCGCTCGCCGCCGCGCACGACGTGGTCTTTTCCACGGACGCTGCCGCCGTAGTTTTCGAAGCGCCCGGCTTCGCAGCGCGACTCCCATTCTGTTGGAGAAACCTGCGGGAATAGTTCGACCAGCGCTTCGAGCAAGGTCCGCCCGTCGAGAGCCGCCGGGATGTTGACCGGGCGGCGGTTTTCCCGCGGGACCGAGCCGGGCAAGGGATTTGAAACCTTGGCGATCGCCTTGTGAAGCCGCGTGATCCGCTCGGCCATTCGTGCCGGCTCGCTGACGAAACAATGCGGGCAGCTCACGCCCTCGACGTGCCGCGGGTCCTCCTGGTCCGCCGCGTCGAGCGGGGCCTGACAGGCGAAGCAAACCGCGTAGCCGGACTCGCGCAGTCCGGGGTCCACGCCCACGCGCTGGTCGAAGACGAAGCACTCGCCGTCGTAATGGTCGCCGCCGCATTCCTCGAAGTATTTGAGGATGCCGCCCTCGAGCTGGTAGATATTCTTGAACCCCTCGTTCTCCATGAACGGCCCGGCTTTCTCGCAGCGGATGCCGCCGGTGCAGAACATCACGACCGGCTGGTCCTTGAGCGCTTCCGGCAGTTTCCGCACCGCGTCCGGGAACTCGCGGAAGGTGTTGATGTTAGGAATGATCGCGCCCTTGAAGGTGCCGAGCTTCACCTCGTAGTCGTTGCGGGTGTCGAGCAAGGTCACCGGACGACCCTCGTCCAGCCAGCGCTTCAACTCCGCGGCGGGGATCTTGGGCGAGGTATAATTCGCCGGCCGGATGCTCTCCATGCCGAAGGAGATGATCTCCTTTTTCAAGCGCACCAGCATCCGGTTGAACGGCTGGTCGTCGCTGAGGCTGATCTTCGGTTCCAAGCCTTCGAGGCCCGGAACCTGCCGCAGTTTCGCGAGCAGCAAGTCGACGGATTCCGCCGCTCCGGCGACGAACAGGTTGATGCCTTCGGTGCTCAGCAGGATGGTCCCTTTCAGCCCCCACGCCTTGCAACCGGCGCTGAGATTCTCGCGCAACTCCTTGAGACCCGTTAGCTCAGCGAAGCGGTAAGTGGAGATATTCGTGACAGCGGACACGACGGAAAAACAGCACGAAGCCCGCGCCGATGCCAGTGAAGAAACCGGAAGTTACGGAATTCTCCGGTTTTGATGGCCATGCGTCTGACCGTGGCGAGGTTCTCGGCCGCGTTTTTTGTCGCGGCGGCCCCGCCATCTAAAGCCTTGAAGAGGCACCGCCGCAGGGCTATCCCGGACGGGTGCTGATTCGACACCGCCTTGAAGACCTGCCCGCGCTTGGCGTCCCGCTGCATCTCGCGCTCGGCGTTTTCGATGGCGTCCACACCGGCCACCAGGCGGTGATCGCACGCGCGGTGGAAGCCGCGGCCCGCGAGGGCGGCTTGCCCGGAGTGCTCACTTTCGATCCCCATCCGATCCGCGTGATCGCGCCGGCCAAGGCGCCCACAGCCTTGTTAGGAACGCTCGCCCACAAGGCGCGGGTGATGGAAGGGCTCGGCGTGCGGCTGTTCATCCCCTTGCATTTCGACATCGAACTCGCCCGGATGGAAGCATCCGAATTCATCGATAAACTCACGGCCACCCCCGTTAGAACCATCGCCGTGGGCGAGGACTGGCGCTTCGGCCACAACCGCGGCGGCGACGTCAACTTTCTCCAACAGGAAGCCGCCAGGCGCGGCTTCCTGTTGGAGGCCGTGGCACCGGTCATGCACGACGGCGAGCGCGTCAGCAGCACCCGCATCCGCCAGGCGATCCGCGATGGAAATCTCCACGCGGCGGAACAAATGCTCGGCCGCCCCTACTCCGTCGCCGGCAAAGTCATCGAAGGCGAGAAACTCGGCCGGACGATCGGCTTCCCGACCGCCAATCTCGCCACCGGCGAGGCCCAACTGCCGCCCGACGGCGTCTGGGCGGTCCGGGTGCTTCTGCCAGACGACCGCGACTTGCCGGGCGTCGCCAACCTCGGCCTGCGCCCGACGGTCGGCGGGGACGCCCGCACATTTGAGGTGCATCTGCTGGATTTTCCCGGCGATCTCTACGGTCAGGAACTCGAAATCCGTTTCCAAAAACATCTTAGGCCCGAGATCAAGTTTCCTTCCATCGACGCGCTCCGCCTTCAAATCCAACAAGATGCGGATGAGGCGAGAAAGATTCTGACCGTGTAATAGGAATCACCGGCTTGACAGAAACAAGTTCACGTGAACACTCATCGCGTGAACACTTCATCCCCGCTCTTCATCAAGGTCCGCAAGCTGATCGAAACCAAGCTTTCCCCCTACTTCCGGCCTCAACCGGTCCGGCGGCGGAGGTTCGAGGTGCAACTGGAATTTCCGTGGCATTCGAAAAGATGAATTTCGCGGATTTTGCGCTTATCTTTGGGATTTTCGCCCTCTATACGTAGCGCCGACCGTTCCCATGGAGACGCACAAACCCAATAACCATTTCCTCGGCCGTGCCGCCTTGCTGGCCGCCTGCTTGATTGTTCCATCGCTGGCTGGCGAGACACGCGGAGGCTCAAGCCTTGCCGCAACCGAAGTTTCACGCCGCAGCGCCGCCGTTGACGAAGCGCGGGAACTCCTGAGAAAAGGCGATGAAGCCTACACCGCCGGCCGTTTTGCGGAAGCCGTCGAAGCTTATGCGGGTGCCCGCGAGTTGATTCCAAACGCCCCCGTTTCCGCCGAGCTGCGGTCCGCCGCCGCCGAGCGCTACGCCCAGGCATCCGTCGAACAAGCGCGCGTCCTCTCGCGCAACGGCGATGTGGCCGCCGCGAAAGCCGCCGTGGACAAGGTGCTCGTCGAATCCGTCGCCCCGAACCATCCGGGCGCGTGCGCCTTCCGCGCACAGCTCGACGACCCAATCCGCACCAATCCCGCGCTCACCAAAGAGCACGCCAAAGACGTCGATTCCGTGCGCCGCCTGCTCTACACCGCAGAGGGCGCTTTCAACCTCGGGAAATTCGACCCGGCGAAATCCACCTATCAGGACGTGCTGCGCATCGACCCGACGAACTCCGCCGCGCGCCGCGGCATGGAGCAGGTCGCCGCGGCGAAAGCGGGCTATCAGAAGTCCGCTTACGACCACACCCGCGCGGAGATGCTCAGCCAGGTCGACAGCCAGTGGGAGCTGCAGGTTCCCACGCCGGATCTCGAAGCGGCGCTTGTCGATCCCGGCGCGGGCTTCTCGGAAGCGAATTTCGTTTCCGTCAGAAACAAACTCGACCGCATCATCATTCCAAAGATCGCGCTGGATCAATCCTCGCTGGATGAAGCACTCGATTTCCTACGCCTGCGTGCCAGCGAGAACGACACGCAGGAAACCGACCCGGCCCGCCGCGGCGTGAATTTCACGGTCAATCTCGGACCCTCCGACTCCCCCACCGCCACCCGCGTCCGCAACTTGCGCTTCGATCTCCGGCTCGCCCAAGTGCCGGTCTCGCAGGTCCTCAAGTATCTCACTGAAATCACCCAGACCTCCTACACGACGGATGATTTCTCGGTGATCATTTCGCCGCTGGGCTCCTCCTCCCAGGAACTCGTCACCCGCACCTACCGCGTGCCGCCCGATTTCATCGGCAGCATGAGCAACGCCGCCGCCCAACCCGCAGCCGCGGAAGATCCGTTTGGAACCGCTCCGGCAGGCGAAGGTCTGCTGCCCAAGCGCATCGGTGCGCAGGAAGCGCTGGCCCGGCAAGGCGTGCCCTTCCCCGAAGGCTCCTCCGCGAGCTACATGGCCGCGACTAACACCCTTCGTGTCGTCAACACCGCCACCAACCAGGACTACATCGCCCAGATTATCGACGCGCTGACCAAAACGGAACCGGTCATGGTGTCAGTCAAGGTGACCATGATCAAGGTGGAGCAAATCCGCCTCCAGGAGCTTGGCTTTGATTGGTTTCTCGAAGGTGGCGGAGGAAACGACCTCGTCCTCAGCGGCGGAACCCAAGGCAACGGCCGGGACGCGAGCGACGTGACACCGCAACCCGGCGGCTCGGTCCTCAACCCGGTCACCGCCGGAAACCGCAGCGGGGACTACGCCACTTCGGACAACTCGATTGACAGCCTGATCGCGAATCAAGCCGGCCGCCAAGCCAGCGCATCCGCTCCCGGCGTGCTGAGTGTTTTCGGCAGGTTCAACGATTCATTCATCCAGGGAATGATGCGGGGCCTCGACCAAAAGAAGGGCGTCGATATCATGGCCCAGCCTGCCGTCGTGACCCGCAGCGGCCAGGCCTCCTCCATCGCCATCATCCGCGAGTTCATCTATGCCACCGAATACGAACCGCCCGAACTCCCCAACAGCGTGGGTAGCGGAGCGGGGGTCACCCCCATCACCCCGGCACATCCGACCGCCTTTGATAAACAAGACGTCGGAATCACCTTGGAAGTGACCCCCGTGGCGGACGCTGACAAACGATACATCTCCGTCACCCTCAACCCCACCTTCAGCGACTTCGACGGCTTCGTGAATTACGGCAGCCCCATCAACACCCTCAGCAACGGGCTTCTTGGCAACGAAACCGTGGAGCTCACGAAAAACGCGATTCTCATGCCGGTCTTCAGCAAACAGCGACTCTCGACCACCGTCGACGTGGCCGACGGCTCGACCGTCGTTCTAGGCGGATTGATGCAGGAATCCGTCCAAAACGTGGAAGACAAAACCCCCATCCTCGGCAGCATCCCCATCGTCGGGCGCTTTTTCCAATCCAACGCCAAAAAACCGATCACCAAGATGGTTCTGTTCACGGTCAATGTGGAACTCATGGATCCAACAGGCCGCCGCTACCGGGACCGCTGAGCCCGATTTTTCCTCACTTCCCGAAAATGCCACCCGTCCCCAGCGAACCCGAAAAATACTCCATCGAAGAGATGATGGAGAAACTGAAGAATTCCCCGACAGGAAATCCCGAGGACGGAGAGCTGGTCATCCGTCCGGACGGCAGCCAGGCGATTCGGGTCCGCAAGCGGAAGCGCCGGTCCAGCCAGCCGCTCAAGGAGAACCACCAACGCACCCGCCGGGCGCGCATCGTCCAGGTGACCGCCGCGATGATCCTGGTATTCCTGGCAGCCATGATCATCGGCGGCGCGATCATCTACGCGAACAGCAAACCGTTCCGCGAGGGACTCACCCGGAAAATCGAGCAAGCCAGCGGCGCGACCACCGCTCTGGAGCAATTCCGGATGAACCCGAAAACCGCCAACGCCGGAAGCCTCTCGCTCAAATGGCCCGCCGGCAATGTCCTTGAAAGCCTCAAACTCCGCGGACTCACCGCGGAAATCTTCCCGTCGAGTTTCCTCGGCAACGCCATGACTGGTGAGGAAATCTCAATCGCCGAGGCCACCTTGGCACTTCAGATCCAGCAACCCGGCGAAGCCTTGCGGAACTCCCCCGCCCCTGGCGGAGATCTGCCCATCCGCTTCAATCGCTACCGCGCTCCGATTTTCAACCTCACCATCGGGAACCCGAAAACCCCGCTCCTCAGGCTCCTCAAGTCCGAGGCCTCGCTCAACCCGGAAACCGCTGGCGGCCGGGCCCAGATAAGCCTCTACAAGGGCGACATCGCCATCGCCGGCTGGCCGAAACTCCGACTCGATCGCGCGCTCATCGAATTTCGCGGCGACGAGGCCGACATCATCGGCCTGCGAGTCCTCCACGAGTCCGACAACCGCGGGGCCTTCGAGCTTTCCGGCACGGTCACTCCCTATCAAGCAGACCGGATTTCCTCGCTCGATGTCCGCCTCGAATCCTTCGAGCTGGCCGGCATCGTCGGCCCATCGCTTGGGAAAATCTTCTCGGGAAAAATCGATTCCCTGCCCGTCGCCACCTCGAATTTCCTCGCCTTCAAGCCGCGCGACGAAGCATCGCTCACCCTCGACCTCGCGTTCCGCGCGAGTCCCAATTCGCAAATCGAGGTGCAGGGATTCCCCTTCCTCGTCGGCCTCGCGCAAGGCTTGGACGACCCGTGGTTCCAGCATCCCGTCTTCGAGGGTGATGCCGGCGGATCGATCCACCGTGAGGGCGACGTCGTCACGCTCCGGGACCTCAATTTGGAGAGCAAGGGACGGATGGCGTTGCGGGGCGAAATCTCGATGGCCCTCAATCAAACCTTGTCCGGAACTCTCCAACTCGGCGTCGCCGAAGCCATGATCGCCTCGGCCAAAATCACGCGCCTGAATTCGATGTTTGGCCCGGCCACGGAGGGTTTCCGCTGGATCAGCTTGAAAATCAGCGGTCGGGCTGCGGCCCCCGTGGATAATTTCAAGGAACTCTATACATCCTCCGCAGTCGCCCCCCGGGAAAACCCCGCGCCGGACGACAGCGAGGGCTCAAGCTTCGAGGACCTCACGCGGCCCAAGTGAACGAGTCGCCGCAGGTGAAATTCCACGGCCCCGGCGCGGACCGAGAGGCCCTTTCCGGCCCGGCAAACCGTGCGGAAAATTTCTAAAGTTGGGCGTGGCATTCCGGTCAAATCTGGTTCAAGGTAACTCACGGACAAGGCGGTTAGAACCGCCGTCCGCTCACCCAAATAACCAACCAAAAAACATCATGCAAACTGCCAACGTCAATCTGCCGATCACCGTCACGGTGCGGCACGAGCAAGTGACCGATGCCCTCCGCGACCACGCGACCAAGAAGATCGAGGGACTGCATCTCGATTACCCGCGAATCATCGAGGCCAAGGTCATTCTCGACGTCCAAAAAAACCGGCACATCGCCGAAATCATTCTTTTTTGTGCGAACCACATCACCATCGAGGCTCACACCGAAGGCAAGGACATGTATGCGGCGCTCGATGAAACCATCGAGAAAATCGCCCGCCGGATGCGCAAGCATAAGACCCGCCTGCTCAAAAAGCACCGCCCGCATCGCAACGAGTCGATCCGCCACCTTGAAGAGCGCTTTTTCACCGAAGCCGTCCTCGACCATCCGGAAGGCTCCGATGTCGAGCCCGTGCCCTACATCGTCCACCCCGAGAACTACTCGGTCCGCACGATGTACAAGGAAGACGCTATCATGCAGCTCGAACTCACGGATCGCCCGTTCGTGCTCTACAAGAGCGCCCGCCGCGACTGCCTGACGATCGTTTACCGCCGCAAGGACGGCGAATACGCCGCGCTGGACATCAAGGATTGACGCGTGGTGGCGACCACCGGTCGCCGCGAATTCATCCATTACAAACAAGCCGGACAGGGAAACCTGCCCGGCTTTTTTGAGGGTCACTCCTCATCCAAGACCTCGCGCGCCTCACGGAGGAAATCCTGGGTTTGGGCCAGGATGCCGATGATTTTGAAACGAGTCTGTTGCCGCCATTTCGGAGTGGCGAGGGCCTCCTCCTCCGCAGAATCGAGGCCGCGCAGGGCGTCGTCGAGGTAGCCGCGCGCCTTCTTGAGGCGGACGATAATGTTGCCGGCGATGGATCGTTCCGGCGGCCACTCGTCGTAGCGCTCCGCCATGCCGAGAGCACCCGCGAGTTTCGCGCTGGCGCTGCTCACGCTGTTCAAAATTTCCCGCAGCGGGTGCTCGTCTTGCGCATCCTCCGCGACCCATCCCGCGTTCTGGACATCATGGTAAAGCTCAATGGCAAGATCGCAGCACTCCTCCACCAGCGGATGACGCTCTTCTTCGAACTGGTTTTCACCCTTCCATTTCTCCGCTTCGAGATCGACGAACGCCTCTTCGGCGATGGCATTCATTTCCTCAATCCAATGCCGCCGCTCTTCCGCTTCTTCCGGCGTGAGTTGCGGATCCTTCTCGCCGCGTTCCCGCATCAAACGCGCGCGTTCCTCGGCATAAACCTGGTCGAAGTCCATGATGTCGAGTTCTCCCCGTTCGAGCCGGGCCGTCACGCGATCCAGCAGCAATTGCATTTTCGCGTCCTCCGCATCGGCTTGCGCTTCCTCCAGTGATTGCGGGCTGTCGTCATCCTCATCGTCTTCCGCCGCAGCCATGGCCATTCCCGCCCGCTCCATGAAATCCGACATCGCCTCCGCATTCGCGGCTTGTCGGGCGGCCTCGTCCCCGTCGACCATCATCCATGCGGGCTCCGCGTCGAGTTCGAGCTGATAGTTCGTGGCCTCGATGACGACCCGCCCGTTGGTGATGCTGAACCATTCCAGATAGAGCGAGTTTCCCCAATGCCAGGGAAACGGCTGTTTGGCCGAGTAAAACTCCATCAGCTCGTCCATCGTGCAGTCCGGCACCTTCACCTTGCGCGATGCGGTCATGTCGCCGACCGCGCCTTCCTGATAGGCGGCGAGTTCCGGTCCATCGCCCGGTTTCGCATCAGGATTGGTGAACTTGAGCACATGCCCGGCAAGATCGCGCCATGGGTTTCCCTTCAGCTCCAGTTCCACCGCCTCGGCACGCCCGGCGAACCAGAGCTTCCCGACCACGCGACCGGGGGTGCGGTTGTCGATTTCTCCGCGGACGACCTGTTCATCAATGCGCCATGCCATGCTTGGAAACTGAATCGATTGCAGTCTTTGTGCAAGCCGGCAGCGCTTCGTGTGAAAGGCTCAGCGCCCCCCCAGCAACTGCCAGTGGTGAATCGGCTCCGTGGGCCTTCTGTCGTTTGGGTCCCTCGCCATCCGCCAGCCGAAGAAGACGACGGAGCAAATCAAAGTGGCCAACAAGATGACCATTGCCTTTCTTTTGCAGAAAAATTTCATTTTGGGCGGCTCGAAGAGGCTGATCTGAGACGGGGCTCGAATTTAATCCCTGTTCGAGACCGACGATCCAGCAGGACAAACGGAGGCTCCCAGATTCATTCCTGCGGAAATGGTGGTCGTCGGTGGATAGGGCGCGACGGGTTGTTTGATTTGTGGAGGATTCCATGTGTAGGAATTTTGACCGCCGGATGAACGATGGCCTTTGACACGGCGTTTGGCCAGCCATTCGTGGGTCATGGGCTCGCGGCGACCGGTGATCGCCACTACGCACGAAAAAGCCGGACGGGGGCGAACCCGTCCGGCTTTTGTGAGAACTCGTGGCGACCTGTGATCGCCACTACGTTTAGTCTTCCTGACCCGGGCTCCAGTCTTCGGAGGCGGCGGCGGCGAGGTTGAACGCTTGCTCGAGGCCGACCATCTCGGAGGACGGACGAAGGCTCTCGAAGCTGGCGCTTTCCTTCTTCAGCTGCTCGTCGGAGTAACCGACGGCCTTGATGGAAAGTCCGATGCGGCGCTCGACCTTGTCGACCTTGATGACGCGGGCTTCGATCTCTTCGCCGACCTTGATGATGTCCTTGACCTTCTCCACGTGCTCTTCGCTGAGTTGCGAGATGTGGATGAGGCCGTCGATGTCACCGTCGAGGCTGATGAAGGCGCCGAAGGATGCGATCTTGGCGACCGTGCCCTTGACGATGTCGCCGACCTTGAAGCGACCGTCGATGAGGCTCCATGGGTCGTTCTCGGTTTGTTTGACGCCGAGAGAGACGCGCTGGTTGGCCTTGTCGATGGCGAGCACGATGGCTTCGACTTCGTCGTTCTTTTTGAGAACTTCGGACGGGTGGTTGATCTTGCGGGTCCAGGACATGTCCGAGACGTGGATCATGCCGTCGATGCCTTCCTCGAGCTCCACGAACGCACCGTAAGCGGTGAGGTTGCGGACCGGGCCGGTGATGGTCGCACCGACCGGGTAGCGGAGCTCGATTTCATCCCATGGGTTGGAATCGAGCTGGCGCACGCCGAGCGAGATTTTCTGCTCCTCGATGCTGATGCCGAGGACGACAGCCGCGATTTCCTGGCCGATTTCAAGGACATCGCTCGGGCGAGTGATGCGCTTGACCCAGCTGAGTTCGGAAACGTGGACGAGTCCTTCGACACCGCGCTCGATTTCGATGAACGCGCCGTAAGGAAGAAGCTTGGTGACGCGACCCTTGACGTTATGGCCGATCGGGTATTTCCGCTCGATGTCTTCCCATGGGTTCTCGGAGGTCTGCTTGAGGCCGAGCGAAACACGCTCTTTCTCGCGGTCCACGTCGAGGATGACGACATCCACGGACTGTCCGATGTGGAGCAGTTCGGAAGGATGGTTGATGCGGCCCCACGACATGTCGGTGATGTGGAGGAGTCCGTCCATGCCCGCGAGATCGACGAAGGCGCCGAAGTCGGTGATGTTCTTGATCGCGCCGGTGACCTTGTCGCCGATTTTGACGGACTGAAGGAAGGTCTGGCGTTGCTCGGAGCGCTCGGCCTCGATGACCTCGCGGCGGGAAATGACGATGTTTTTGCGCTCGTCGTTGATTTTGACGATTTTGAACTCGTAAACGTTGCCGACGTATTCGTTGAGGTCCTTCGGTGGAATGATGTCCACTTGCGAGCCGGGAAGGAAGGCTTCGACGCCGACGTTGACGGTGAGTCCGCCTTTGACGACCGACTTGACCTTGCCGCGGACGAGACCGCCGTCTTGGAAGACTTTGACGATCTTCTCCCAGTTTTGTTTGTGGGCGGCCTTTTCCTTCGAGAGGACAACCATGCCCTCGTCGTTTTCAAGTTTTTCGAGAAGCACTTCGATTTCGTCGCCGATTTCGATTTCCTCATCCTCGAACTCGTTCGACGGGATGGCTCCTTCGGATTTGTAGCCGATATCGACTAGGACGACTTGAGGGCGGATTTCGAGAATCGTGCCTTTGACGATCGATCCTTCGCGGAATTCGCGAAACTTGGAGTCGATGAGGTCGTTGAGTTCAGTGTTGGTGGGTTCCGCACATGCGTAAGCCATAATGTTATCTGGTTTGGGGTTGTGTAGGTTGGTTCGTTTTCTTCCTGGAATTGCCCCGAGAAGTAAAACTGACAGACACCGGGGCGCCAACCGTCGGTCAGTAGAAAGAAAAGCGAACACCGAGACTAGGCCCGAAAACCCGCATGGCAAGGCCAAAGGCAGGGAAAATCCGGCGATTTCAGCCTCCATTGCGCCCCGCCATCGCACCGATCCCGCAAAGGACGATGGCGCCGATGAAAATGAGCGCGTAAAGGCTCACGAAAATCAGGAATAGAATCCCGACGAATTTTCAGAATGAACGTTGCTCGTTGAGCGCCCTTTCCAGATCGATAGTCGCCCCGGACGCCATCAAGCTGCCGATGCAAGTGGCATATTTCCAGAGCTTCAGGGCGGGGAAGATATAGACGAACGCAAGAGCCCCGCAAATCACCGCGATCAGGATTCCCATCCCGCCGGAGAACATCGGATTCTTGGTCGCGCTGGCCATAAAACTCCCCATGAGCGCCATCCCCAACGCCAGCAGCAGCATCAATCCGGCACCGACGAACGTGAGCACGGAAATGAACCGCACCCAGCCCTTGGTGGCGGCGAGTTGCTGGATGAGGCCTTGGGAAACCTCGGCATGTCCGCTGTGGCCGGTGGGTTGAACGTTCGTGAGGGGCGTCGAGTAAGGGTCGTTTTGCATGGTTCCTCAGGCTCCATAACAGAAACCCCGGAGGCAAGCAGTTTCTCCCCGATAGGCCGAATACAGGAAAACCGGACGGAGTTCGAGAACCGGCGGCAAATGGCCTTTACCCCCCTCTCGCCGAGAGGGGGGACGGCGGACGCCTATTGGGACTTGTCGGGCTTGGGCGTGCCGAGGCGGGCGAGGAGCAGGCCGATGAAATTCAGAACCGGGGCCGCCATGAGCAGATACAAGCCCCAGCCGATCGGTTGTTCGCCCGGTGACCTCCCGAACAAGATCGCCACGGAGAAGCCCACGGCGGAGAGGCCGCCGAAGATGACCGTCGGAAGCCACGCCATCTTGGATTTGATCCACACCCTTGCGAGAAACGGCGAAGCCACGATCAGAAGCGAGGACGTCAGAAACGATGCGACGGCGACCCAGCCCAGCGGCTCGTCCATTCCCGAGGGGTGCTGAGCCAGATCCCACAATTCCTTCCATACTTTCCAGCCCGCGTCGTCGCCTTGCTCCGGGTCCCGGATGAAGTGAAAGGCGGCGAACGCGACGATGGCGGCGGCCATGAATGCCTTTGAAAAAAGCTGCCAGACGGAAATGCGCACGGAGTTAAATTCCCTCTTTGGCCCCGGACCGCAAGCCTTGACGCGCACGGTTCGGAATCATGCGGGTCAAACTCCGCACTTCTCAGGGACGGAAGGGCGGGTTTGAATCCCCGCGCACGCCCCGATGTCCGAAAATTTCTACCAACAAACCACCGCAGCGCCGGTCACACCGTTTGATGTCTCGCTGCGCCCGCCCGCGTTTTCCGAATTCATCGGCCAGGAAAAGGTCAAGGACCGCATCCTCCTGATGCTGGAGGCCGCCAAACAACGCGGCGACGTGCTCGACCACGTCTTGCTTTCCGGCCCGCCCGGCTTGGGGAAAACCACTCTCGCCAACCTCATCGCCCGCGCCGCCGGGACCCAGCTCCACACGACCTCCGGCCCGCAGATCGAAAAAGCCGGCGACCTCGCGGGCATTTTGACCAACATCCAGAAGGGCGACATCCTCTTCATCGATGAAATCCACCGCCTGCATCCGGCCATCGAGGAATATCTCTATCCCGCGATGGAGGATTTCCGGCTCGATATCATCATCGACTCCGGCCCGTCCGCGCGGTCGATCCAGATCAATTTGCCGAAATTCACCCTCGTCGGCGCGACCACCCGCTCCGGCATGCTCACCGCCCCGCTGCGCTCGCGCTTCGGGCTGGCGAACCGGCTGGATTACTACACCCACGACGAGCTCGCGCAAATCATCGAGCGCTCGGCCGGACTGCTGGACGTGCCGATCGAGCGCGACGGCGCGCTCGAAATCGCCTCGCGCTCCCGCGGCACCCCGCGCGTCGCCAACGCGCTGCTGCGCTGGGTCCGCGACTTCGCCCAAGTCCGCGGCGAGGGATTCATCGATGGCAAAATCGCCGACGCCGCGCTCGCCATGATCGAGATCGACTCGCAGGGCCTCGACGAAATGGACAAGCGCCTGCTCGAAGTGCTAATTTACAAATTCAACGGCGGTCCGGTCGGACTCAACTCGCTCGCCGTCGCCGTGGGCGAGGACGCCGCGACCATCGAGGAAGTGCACGAACCGTTTCTCATCATGCAGGGCTTCCTGATGCGGACCCCGCGCGGGCGCACCGCCATGCCCGCCGCTTACGCCAAAATCGGCGCGCCGATGCCGCCGTCCCGGCCCGATGATTCGCAGACGAGCTTGTTTTAAAATCCAACCGCACCTAGCTTGCGTCCGTCATGAATCGCATCGTCAAAGAAACTATCGACCGCTGCCGTGCGGCAGGCCTCCGCCGCACCAAAGCGTTGGAGGAGCTCGTGATCACGCTGTTGGAAAGCCAGCGGCCGATGACTCTCTCCGAGCTCGCCACCTCCAAGCGGCTCACCGACCAATGCGACAAGGCGACCGTTTTCCGCCTGCTCCAGCGGCTCACCGAGCACGGCCTGGTCCGCCGGCTCGGCCTGCACGAGCGGGCCGCGTATTTCACCCTGCTGGTGCCGGGCAAACACAGCGACTATCTGATTTGCACCAGCTGCGGCAGCATCGAGCCGATCCAGGCCCCCTGCCCCGTCCATCAGCTTGAGGACGAAATCCGCCAGAAAACCGGCTTCCGGAATCTCTATCACGAGCTGGAGTTCTTCGGCGTCTGCCCGAAGTGCGCGTGATTCCGCGCCACACCCATGCATTGCCCATTCTGTCAAACCCCGTTGAAAGCCGACGCCGCCGAGTGCCCGGCTTGCCGGCTGACGTTTCCGCGGACCGGCGCGTTGGTCGGCGCGGTGCCGCGGCTGGCACCGGTGGTCGCCGACACCACGCGGAGGCTCGGCGCGGCGGATCAATTGAAGCTGAAAAAGGAAATCGCGAAAATCCAGCGGCGCTTCCCGCAGCTCGTCCTGCAAGTGGTGATGCACGAGTTCCCCGCCGAGCACCCGTTTTCGATGCATGCCTTCTGGCTCTTCAACGCCGGAAATTTCGCCGGCGACAGCCACCGCGGGAAGAACAACCACGCGCTGCTCATCGCGCTCGATCCGGCGCGCGGCGAGGCGGCGATCATGCCGGGCTACGGGCTGGAGTCGTTTTTGAAAACGGAAGCCCTCGACCACCTGCTCGAACTCGCCGGCCCGTCATGGGAAAGCCGTCGCTGGGCGGACGGGATTTTCAGCGTGCTCGACGGACTGGATCAATTGCTCGAATCCGTCGCGATTCCCGAGGAAACCGCCGCCCGCGACGGCGAGTTCTAATCGCTCAGCCGAACGCTTTCAAAAACCCGACCTCGATGGCGAGCGGCTCGAACGCGTTCGTCTCAAGCGTCCGGCGCAGCGAGTCGAGCGCTTCCATCCGCTTGAGCAAGCGGCCTTCCGTTTCCGCCTCGGCGAGGGCGCGCAAGGCGGGCGCGGACTCGGGGAAATCGAGACCACCGCCATTCACCTTCATGCGGAGCAGATCCGCCATCCAGGCCATCAGCACGTCGAACAGGCGGTTGCGCGCGTCAAGATACTCAGCCTCGGCGGCGGCTTTGTGGAAATTTTCACGCTCCTTCAGCCACGAGCCGTCGGTGGTATCGCGGTAAGCGGCGGTTTCCTCTTTCTCAGCGGCTTTCGCGGCGGCCTCCGCCTCCTCGCGGAACTCCGCCAAAAACGAAGCGAAGGCGGCTTTCAAATGCAGCGCCGCGACCGGCGTGCCGAAGCCACGGGCGGCCGCGGCGTTGAGCGCGCTCACCAGTTCGGCCCCGCCATCCGCCAGAAGAGCCCGGCCGCCGAGCAGCGGAAGGCGCACGCAGCGGGATAAAATCGTCGGCAACAGCCGCTGCGGATTGGCGGTGAGCAGCAGCAGCAGCGTGTTTTGCGGCGGTTCTTCGAGGGTTTTCAAAAAGGCGTTGGCCGACTGGTCGTTCATCCGGTCCGCCTCGGTGATGACGCCCACCTTGCACGCGCCGCCGGGTGCGGCGAGGTGGAGCGTTTGCTCCAAATCGCGGATTTCATCCACCCCGATGCGGCGCGACTTCATCCGCGGACGGACGATCCGGATCCAGCCGCTCTCCAGCTCGTCGAGCGGCGGCGTCTCGACCACGATCGGCTCGCCGAACAAATCAAAACCGCCGGATTTCGGCGAGCCGTTCACGAGCTGGATCATGCGGGCGGCGAGGTTTTCCTTGCCGCTGCCATGCGCCCCGCTGATGAGAAACGCATGCGCCAGCCGCCCCCGTTCGTGTGCGGAGGAAATCAATTCAAATGCCCGGTCTGCCAAATACGCCATGAATCAAAAAGTGTGCCGCCGGCCGGACTCGAACCGGCACGCCATTGCTGACAACAGATTTTAAGTCTGGGGTGTCTACCATTCCACCACGGCGGCATTTTCACAGCCTCACAAGGCGACTGCGAGGCGAGTAATGCGTAAACCCGTTCCGCCGTCTAGCTCGGCTTTTCCATCAGGAGATTTTTCCGCCCGCTTCACGAAATTCCAAACAAACTGCTCGATTCCGGCCCGGCATTGAGTTCTAGATCCCGACTCATGTCCGCACGCACCGGCATCCTCCTTGTTGTTTCCGGTCCTTCGGGATCGGGGAAAACCACGCTTTGCAGGCAACTGGCCGACTCCGGCGAGGTCCGCTACTCGATTTCCTGCACCACCCGCCCGCCCCGACCGGGCGAGGAAAACGGCAAGGACTATCATTTCCTCTCGCGGGAGGATTTCCAACAGCGTCTCGACGCAGGCGATTTTCTCGAACACGCGCTGGTCCACGGGAACCTCTACGGCTCGCTCAAATCCGAGGTGATTTCCCACCTCCAGGCCGGCACCGACGTGGTGATGGACATCGACATCCAGGGCGCGGACCAGGTCCGGAGCTGCCGGGACAGCGACATCCAGCGCGCCTTCGTGGATCTTTTCGTGATGCCGCCGAGCGAGGCCGAGCTTTACCAGCGGCTTTCCGGTCGCGGCACCGACAGCGCGGAAACCATCGCCCTTCGCATGACCAACGCGCTTGAGGAAATGCAGCACTGGCGGCGATACACCTACCGCCTGCTGTCCTCCACCCGCGAGCAGGACCGGGCGAGTTTCCACGCCCTGCTGGCTGCGGAACGGCTGCGGGTTTCGCGGATTTCGCAATCCTGAGGCCCGCCCGCCGCTCTCAGATTTGAGCTGCGCCGAAGTAGGGGACGAGGGCGTCCGGGATGCGGATGGAGCCGTCGGGTTGCTGGCATTGTTCTAGCAGCGCCACGTAGAGGCGCGGCAGCGCGGTGCCGGAGCCGTTGAGCGTGTAGGGAAAACGGTTTTTGCCCTCGGCGTCCTTGAAGCGGAGTTTCATGCGGCGGGCCTGATAGTCGCCGAAGCACGAGCAGCTGGAAACTTCGAGATATTTGCCGTGGCCGGGCGCCCAGACCTCGATGTCGTAGGTTTTGGCGGAGGAGAAACCGATGTCGCCGGTGCAGAGTTCGATGGTCCGGTAGTGGAGGCCGAGTTTCTGCAAAATCGATTCCGCGTGGGCGGTGAGCTGCTCCAGCACCTCGAAGCCGTGGTCGGGGTGGACGATCTGGACGAGCTCGACCTTGTCGAACTGGTGCATGCGGATGATGCCCTTGTTGTCGCGCCCGGCGGACCCGGCCTCGCGGCGGAAGCACGGGGTGTAGGCGACCATTTGGATCGGTAGCGCGGACTCCGGCAGGAGCGTGTCCCGATAGAGATTAGTGACAGGAACCTCGGCGGTGGGGGCGAGGAAGAGGCTGTTGACGCCGTTCTCGTCGGCGTCGGTGCCATACATGTCGTCCTCGAATTTCGGCAACTGGCCAGTGCCTTCCATGCACTCGCGCTTGACGAGGTGCGGGACGTTGACCTCCTCGTAACCGTTAGCAGTCTGGGTATCGAGCAGGAAATTGATCAGCGCGCGCTCGAGGCGGGCGCCTTTGCCGCGATAGACGACGAAGCCGGAGCCGGCGGTACGGATGCCGTCGTCCCAGTTGATCAGGCCGTGCTTGAGGGCGAGCTCGACGTGGTCTTTCGGCTCGGCGAGGTCGGGCTTGCCCCCCCACTCGCGGACGACGGGATTGGCCGTTTCATCGGAGCCGACCGGGCAGGCTTCGTGGGTGAGATTGGGGATGTTGAGCAGCAAATCATTCTGCTCGGCGGCGGCGTCGTCCGACTTCACGTCGAGCGCGGTGATCTGCTCGTTGATGGCCCGGACCTCAGCCTCGATGGTAGAAGTGTCCTCGCCCTTGGCCTTGAGCATGCCGATTTGCTTGGAAATCGTCTTCCGCGAGTTCTGGAGCTGTTGCTTGGCGGTTTCAAGCGCCCGGCGGGACTCGTCGCAGGCGAGCACTTCATGAACAAGTTTCCAGTGGTCACCGCCGCGGGCTTTGAGGCGGTCTTGAACGGCGGCGGGGTTTTCGCGGATGACGCGGATGTCGAGCATGGCGGCGAGACTCTCACGGGCGATGGGGTGGAGAATCAACCGAATTTTGAGCGAATGCGGGATATCACCCGATGGGAGTCAGCTCGACGTCGCTTTTTCAATCGACTTGATCCGCGGTTTCCGCTTTTCGAAGGAACGATGCAACGACACGCGGAATCCCCCGAAGCGATGGAAGCCCTCGGCCGGGAGGCGGCGGAATTGGCGGGGCCGGGCTCCGTGATCGCCCTGGTCGGCGGTCTCGGCGCGGGGAAAACCCACTGGACCAAGGGCTTCGTCGCAGGGATCGGCTCGGCGGCGGATGTCACGAGCCCGACCTTCGGGCTGCTCCACGAATACCCCGGCGGGCGCCTGCCGGTGTTTCACCTGGATTTCTATCGGCTGGAATCAGCGGCGGAATTGATCTCGCTGGGCTGGGATGAATTGCTGGATCAAGGCGGCGTGATCATCGCCGAGTGGGGCGACAAATTTCCGGAATTGCTCCCGCCGGAGACTGTGTGGCTGCACTTCACCGTGGAAGCCGAAGGCCGCCGGAGCGTGCGCGAGCGCGTAGCCTAGAGCGCGCCAGCCGCCAACGCGGGCCCAGCCAATCTTGCGGCTGCACCCACCGCACTGCCCGCCGTCCGGATCAATGCTCCGGGCAAGCCACAGGAGCTGAGGGAAAGCATGGCGATCGCCAGTGCGGTCCATTGAAGAATCCGTTGCATGGCCGGGGAGCATGTCCAGCGCCGATGCGGAGTCAAGTAAGCCTCTTTAAACTGCCGCTCCGAGTTCGAAAAACAAGGTGAGTTCCTGACGGTTGTAGGTCAGGTGCGTTCTGGCGATCAATTTCAGCCCGGCCGCGGCGGCGGAGTCCACGGCGGATTGGAAGAGCCCGTTCATCTCGCCGAAGGTGGTGGCGCCCGTGGTCTTCAGGGTGAAAATCACAATGCCGCCCGGATTGAGATTCTTGGCCAAGCGGCCGACCTGGCGGATGGATTCGAGCGGGTCGCCGTTCATGTCCGAGAGAATCGCGTCGTAGGTCATGCTCGCGTTCGGCTTGAAGGCGGCCACGTCCATCAGCGCGAAATGCAGGCCCGGCTGCGATTCGAGCCGCTTGTCGAGCGGCGCGCGGTCGATCGCAGTGACCTTGTATCCCCGGTCGAGCAGCTCGGAGGTCATGCCGCCGGGGCTGGCGCCGAGTTCGAGCCAGTGGCGGCCTTTTTTGAGCGGCGACCGGTGCATTTGCAGGTAATGGAGCGCCTCGGCGATTTTCGCGCCCGCGCGGCTGATGGTGTCGGGGGAGTTCTGGCTGATGAACTTGGTGCCGCCCGGATAGAATCCGTTGGAAGCCTTCGGGCTCTGCATGCCGCAGAAAAGGCCTTCCTTTCCGACCAGGCAGAACAGGGTCGCCCGCCCGCTGTGCTGGGCTTCGACGTCCTTGAAAGCGGCGATTTCCGCGGGAAAAAGCTGAAGCGTCCGGCCGCGGAGGTTGGAGGCGAGCGTCTTGTAATAACGGTTCGTGGCGCTCGGATCGAGCTGGCCGATGAAGATCGCCTGCGGATTGCGGCCGCCGAATTTCCGGAACATCGCCTGCGCCGCCTTTTCGACGAAGCCTTCCATGGTCTCGGGATTGCACGGCCAAGAGTGGTCGAGCGGCAGATTCCAGCGGAGATATTTGGCGGCTTCCGACTGGTGGACGGCCGCCGGGTCCGGCGTCTGGATCAGGTAATACTCGCTGCCCAGCTTCTTGGAAATTTCCCCGCCGAGCCCTTTGACAATGTCTCCGGAAAATTCCGCGAAAACCTCGGAGATACGAATCAGCCATTTGGCAGGCGGCGGGGCAGGTGTCGAAGAATTCAAAATGCGGGGATTTCTGAAGCGGGAGATACCCCGCCGCCGAACCGGGCGCAACTCCTGTGTTTCCGCGCCGGAAGTCAGGCACCACGGATCCGACAAATCCTGGCACGCTGAGGGGAAAGCGTTCCGGGGACACCAAGATTTGTCAGATTCGCGGAGCCTGCCTCAAATCACATTGCGCAGCGCGACGACCTCCTCGACGCTGTCTTCCCTGATGAATCCGGGCGGCACGTGGTCCACATTGAGCTCCAACCAACGCTCCGCCTCTTCGCGACTCTGGAAAATCCGCATGCGGTCGGTGTTGCGCGACCAGTATCCCAGCATCCGGATAATTCCGTATGTCGTGGAGTTCGGAGCCACATACGCCAGCCAGCCGCGCGAGCGATTCGCCTCCTGCCGGAGTATCAGCGCCAGCCGCAGCACGTCGTTGGTGGCCAAATCCAATTCGGCCTCGCTGAAATCGATCAACCCGTGGAAATCCCCCGACCAACACGGATCGGACGCCATCGCCGAAATGACCGACTTCAAATCCGCCAAGCCCGTTTTGCCCTGATATTCCTCGATGCGCATCCGCCGGTCGGCATCGATCCGGTAGTGCCCCACCGTCCCCAAGGATGAATAGTCAGTTGTTAAAAATTTCATAGGGTTCCTTACTATCGGACCCCCGGCGTGATCATTCGTTCAAAAAATTCAACCAACCCACCCTCGTAAGCGACTGTTTTTTAGAAAGTTACATACTTATTGAAAATACGGGGTTCTTAAACAGTGGCCGCCCAGCCCTTGTAAACACGGGCTGACGGTTGATAACAAAACCTCCCAGTCACCAGAATCCACGAGCCACCGCCGCGTAAAAATTTATCTCTCGCGACTCGGAATCAGCGGCTGAGATCGTCCTGATACATCAGCTTGAAACCGCTCTGGTGGAGGACGGCCACCGCGAACTCGTAGTCCTCGACGTGCATCGCCAGCATCGACCGCCCTTCCGGACTCGGCATCAACGCGTAGGCGAAATCGATATTCGTCTCGGCAATCATCAACGTGTCGAGGCACTGAAGTAGTCCGGGGCCGGACTCGCGCATCGCGATCACGATCAGCTCGCAAGTGGTGAACGGAATCCCTTTTTCCATGAACAACTGCTCGGTGCCGTCCGGATCGGAAACCACCAACCGCGCCACCGTGGCGTCACGCGAATCCTGGACGCTCAAGCCGATGACCTCGATGCCGAGGGACCGCAAGAGTTTCACCATCGCGGCCAATGCGCCGACGCGGTTGGGAAGCAAGACGGAGAATTGGCGGACGGGCTCGCCGTGGTCGATGATGGTGTCGGAATCCATAGAGGGGAATCTATCTCAACCACGCGGTCCGCGCAAGGGGATCGTCTGAACCGCGCCGCTGGTGATTTCCTGGATGACCATTTGGTTCGGGCGCACGTCGGAAATGAGATATTCCGCGCCGTCGGCTCCTCTGAAACGTTGGCCGGGTGAGGCGAGGTAGCGTTTGCCGGTGGCGGCGTCTTCCACCAGCGCGACCGGGTCATGGGCCTTGGAGGGAACACCGGAAATCCACTCGCGCGTGCTGCCCGTGGAGCGGTCCCGGACTTCCACCACGGAAATTTCCACCGGCCGTCCGAGGCTGAGCTTGCTGTCCTCCATCCGCCGCTGAACGCGCACGATGACGAGATTCGAACCGGGAATCGGCTCACCGGCCCGGACGCTCACCTCGTGCGGGATAGTCCCGGCGATGCGCACCGTGGCGGTTTCGCCGGCCACGGATTTCACACTTACCGGCACCTCCTTTTCACGATAATGGCGCATCACCAGCGGCGGCATGGGAAACGGTTCGGCAAGCGCCGGACCGGCGGGTGGAGACTTCCGCGGCACCCGCTGACTTGCGACCGGACTGCTGAGCGTCTCGCCCTCGATCGGCTTGGAGGCCGCGCGTGGCGGCACGTTTGCCGGTGAAACCGTCGCTTTTCCCGCATCCGCCCCCACGTCCACCGCATCGACGAACGCATCCATCGATTTCGCGATTTCCGCCGGAGACTCCAAGGCCAGATCCGCAGGAAGCGGATCGCGGGAAATCAGCGCGGCAATCTCCGGATGCCCCGACGCCGTCGCCATCTCGGCCGCAGTCCGCCCCTCCGGATCGGTGGTGAAGCGGCTGGATCCGATGTCGATGAGCAGCTTCACCGCATCCGCATGGCCGTTTTCCGCGGCGATCATCAGCGGCGTCCGCCCGTCTTCCATCCGCGCGTAAACGGACGCGCCGAAGTTCGTGAGCGCGTCGATCACGTCCGCCCGGCCGACCAGAGCTGCCAGCAACAGCGCGGGATCGAGGTCCTCGCGATGGTAAGCGGCCAGCTCGCCCACCGCGGCGGGACGGCCCTCGCGCACGGCGAGCATCAGTGGCTTGAAACCATCCTTATCTTTCAAACCCGGATCCGCGCCTTGTCGGAGCAGCCAACGCACCATCCCCGTTTGATCGCCCATCACCGCCGCCATCAGGGGCGTGCGCTCCGCCGCGCCGCGAAGGTCCACCGCCAGACCGCGATTGAGCAGGAAATCCGCCGCGCCCTGCGCCCCGGCGGCCGCCGCCGCATGCAGCGCGGAATCCCCCTCCGCGTTCCGGCTGTCGACCGCAAATTTTCCTGAAATGAACTTCTTCAACGCCGGAACATCGTTCTCACGGCTGGCCCGAAACCAATCCTCCGTCGTCAGTTGATAGCCGGCCTCACCGAGATCCGACTTCACCGTCTCGCCGCGCTTCTTGCAGGACGGCAGCAGCGCCAGGAAAAAAACGATCACCGCCAGCTTTCTCCAAATCCCGTTCATGGCGGGAAATTACTTCGGTTTTCCTAAGCACTCAACCCCGAACCTTCCGCCGGCTCGATTCCCGAAATCCGGCACACACCCTCGCGGATCGTGAAGCGCACATTGCAGCCGCACAGCGACGCGCCGAAAACCCGCTCCGCATCCGCCACCTGAGTCGCCGGCCGCGGGTCCAGCGACAACGCTTCCAACAACACCGCCCGCGCCCGCTTGGGCAGGCGCCCGAAATTTTCCGCCGCCGCCGCCTCCACTTCCACCGGCAGCCGCGAAATCGCCTCCCCGGCATATCCTGCCGTGGCCTCCGGCAAAGCCTCGGCATAGGGCAAATACGGCTTCACGTCATAAACCGGCGTTCCATCCAACAGATCCAGCCCGCCCAGCAACAGCACCGGCGCGTCCGCGCACGTCGTGTCGATTCCCTCCAACCGCACCAGCGAAAGCCCGAGCCCGTTAGGCCGGAAAGTCGAGCGGCTCGCAAACACGCCGATCCGCTGGTTCCCGCCGAGCCGCGGCGGGCGGACCGTCGGTTTCCACCCCTGCCCGACCGTTTCATGAAAGCCGAAAACCAGCCACAAATGCGAAAACCCCTCGATCCCGCGGACCGCCTCCGGGCTGCGGTAAGCCGGGTGAAACACCAGCCTGCCCCACGCGCTCGGGCACAAACCCGGCTGCCGCGGAACCGCGAATTTCTCGCCGAAGCACGAGCGAACCGTGCCGATAGGATCAATGTTCATAGCGCCGCCGATTCAAGGCGATCCATTTTGAAAAACAAGCATCGCGTCCGGTCGATGGAAGTCGTCAGCGATTTGAAAGCGCGCGGGCGACCC
Source organism: Luteolibacter sp. (assembly GCF_058122085.1). Taxonomy (NCBI): domain Bacteria; kingdom Pseudomonadati; phylum Verrucomicrobiota; class Verrucomicrobiia; order Verrucomicrobiales; family Verrucomicrobiaceae; genus Luteolibacter; species Luteolibacter sp. The sequence continues at coordinate 27,382 of NZ_JBIKBQ010000039.1, forward strand.
GCCTCGGCAAGACGGTGCCGGTCAATAACAGGACCACCACCCCCATGGTGCCGAGCAGTGCCTCGACCCCGCCGAAGTGAAGCGCCATGGCTCCCGACACCGCGACGCAGGCGGACTCGACGAGCTGGATTCTGACCAGTTTCCCGACCTGGCCGGTGCCGATCATCATCGCGTGGTTGATGTGACGCCAGACGTGGGCGATGAAATAGAGGCCGTAACAGCCGAGCAGCACCCGGCTGATGTTGGAAAACTCCCTGCCTAACCACAGAGGCAGCAGGATGGGCCCGAGCAGCAGCAGTCCGAGCGCCGAGCAGATGGCGAATCCGCTGCCGTAGAGATAGAGCCGTCTGGCCGCTCGGACCGCCCAGGCGCGGTCGCCTCTGGCAAGCGCCTCGGCGACGGCCGGCCAGGTGGGCGTGCTGAGCATCACCACGAATCCGAGCTGCATCACGGTGAGGGTAATGAAAACGCCGTAAAGCGCGATGGCCGCCGGGCCACCGTCGCGGCCGACCAGCCAGCCGCAGAAATTATACTCGACGATGCCGGTGACCAGGCAGCAGGTGGAAAACGCGATGCCGTCCGAGAACAAATGCCGGGCGGTGGCGAGGCGGAACGCTTTCACCGACGGCATCATCAGCGGATGCTTTTTCCAGAGCGCGACGGTGTTGCAGAGTTTGGATAGAACCATCGCGCCATGCACGGCGACGACGAGAAACCAAACCTGCGGGACGAACCAGACGCCGACCGAGACGAAGATCGCGGCCATGACATTACCGGCGGCTCCCCACAAATTATTGGATGCGACTTCGAGGTGACCTTCGCGGACACGCTCAGTGAGATTCAAGACGAAGAGCATCAGGAACAAGCCGAGGCCGACCCACAAGGCGGGCCGCAGCGCGGATTCCTTGCCGGAGAACGCCTCGCCGAACAAGGTCGGCAGCGGGACGGCGAGCAGCACGGCGGCCAGCGCGAGTCCTGCTAACAACGCGATGCCGGCCATCAGGAAAAACGCGGCTGAGCCGAGTTCGCGTTGTCGCGCCTCGTCCCCGTCGGCGCGGGCGCGGGTCAGGCCGTGGGTCAGCGCGGGGCCCACGCCGACCTGTAGCAGCGAGATGGTGGCGAGCGTGAGATTGACGGTGGTATAAAGCCCGAATTCCTCTCGCCCCAGCACCCGCACGGCGAGCGGGATGGAGAGCAACTGCAGCAGGATCGTGCCCGCCTTCGAGACGAAGGACGTGAGCACCGCCAAGCGGATCGAACGGTCGCGGCGGGCGGTGGTTTCTGCGGTGGAAATCTCGGGCATGCCTTCGGTGGAAGGCATGCTTAACATGCGCCGCCGCGTTTGTAGAGGGTCATCATCATGATCTGAAAATCGAGGACGAAGTTCCAGTTTTCGATGTAATCGAGATCGAATTTCACCCGCTCGCGCAGGCAGGTGTCCCCGCGCAGGCCGTTGACCTGGGCCCAACCGGTGACGCCCGGCTTGATGTTGTGGCGGACGTTGTAATGAGGAATTTCCTCCTTGAAGCCCTCGATCAATTCCGGCCGCTCGGGGCGCGGGCCGACGAGGCTCATGTCTCCGCGCAGGACGTTCCAGAACTGCGGCAGCTCGTCGATGTTCCATGCGCGCATGGACTCCCCGATTTTCAAGCGGCGCGGGTCGTCCTTGACCGTCCAACCCGGCGTTCCCGCCACTTCGGCATCGAGCCTCATGCTGCGGATCTTGTAAATGTAGAAGGGGCGGCCGTTCAAGCCGATGCGGCGCTGGCGATAGATCACGTTGCCGGGCGATTCCAGATAGACGATCGCCGCGAACACCGCCACCACCGGTGCCGAGACAACGAGCCCGATGATGCTGCCGACGATGTCCACCGTCCGCTTCGCCGCGTTGTTGAACGCGTGGTGCAACGGCATTTTCCCGATGCCAAGCACGGGCATGCCGTGAATGCTTTCCAGCCGGAGTCCGGAAACAAGGATCTGGAAACAGCTCGGGACGATTTTGAAATCAATGAATTCCCGGCCGCAGGTTTCGGCGAGATCGAGCATTTGATGACGGTCCAAAGTGCCGTCCACCACCATCACCAAGTCCGCGCCGGACGAGCGGAGGATGGGACGAAGCGATGCATAATGGCCCAACACCGGAACCCCGGACGGAGGATCCAGCTCGAAAGCCTGGGCGGGCGGGCAAATGGCCCCGGCGACGGAAATCTGATTGGCCCGGCCGCTTCCAAAGCGCTTCAAGGCACGATCACATTCTCCATTCCAACCCAGGAAAACGGTCTTCTGGCGCAGGGGGGTGGCGAAGGATTCGCGGCGCATGACGCAGTAGAGAAACCACCGCCAGCCGAGCAGGCCGGCCATGGAAATCGAGCACCCGATGGCGCAATACAGGCGGCTGATGGCAGGTTCGATTTTCAAAACGAGCGCGAGGGCCAGGAAGCCAACGCCCCAGATCACGCAGGATTTCACGATGATCGCAAAGGTCTTCCGCACCGCGAGGAAGTTCCGAGGATCATGGAGCCGCGAGTTCGCCAGCAGGAAGATCAACAGCGCGCTGCCCACCAGCACGTGGCCGCAATAGCCGGTGACGCTGATCGCCGAATCCACGACGCCGACTTCCCGCAAGCCGGTTTCAAACCGGATCACGTAAGCGAGCATCAAGGCCATCAGGACAACGGCCGAGTCCCCCAGAAAGCTAACGGCCACCAGTTTCTGGTGCGCGACCCATGGACGGTGCCGGTGTCTGAGGGTGAAGGATTCGGGGGGAGCAGTCGGAGCGACCGCGGGACGAGCAAGAAGAGACTCGCCCGCATCCAAGCGGGATATCGGATTCACAGCCGTCCCAGAGGAAGGCTTAACCCGGAGCGGAAAAGCGGGCTGGTGTTGAGTTGAAATCCCTGCCACTCGGTAGGGTGTATGAACAAAACATCACCAGCCC